>DASVKT010000062.1:0-12289 GCA_036385235.1 Candidatus Limnocylindrales bacterium
GAAGTCTTCGGCCGAGGCACCCATGACGATGCGGCCGAACATGCTGATGAAGCGGCGGTAGGCGTCCCAGCCGAAGCGCTCGTTGCCCGACAGGTCGATGAGACCCTGGAGGGTGGCGTCGTTGAGGCCGAGGTTGAGGACGGTGTCCATCATGCCCGGCATGGAGAACTTGGCGCCGGAGCGGACCGAGACGAGGAGCGGGTTCTTCGCGTCGCCGAAGCCCTTGCCCGACTGCTGCTCGACGACCTTCATGGCCGCGAGAGTGTCTTCCCAAAGGCCGGCGGGGAGTTCCTTATCCGCGCCGAAGTAGTCGTTGCAGGCTTCGGTGGTGATGGTGAAACCGGGGGGTGTCGGCAGACCAGCGTTGGTCATCTCCGCCAGGCCGGCACCCTTGCCGCCGAGCAGATCCTTCATCCCGCCGTTGCCCTCGGCCTTGCCGCCGCCCCAAGCGTAGATATAGCGCTTGGTTGCGACGTGGCTTACAGCAATGTCGACCATTGGGTTCCATCTCCTTGATACGGGGAGCTTGTCGCGTCGCGGGCTGCGGGGAGGCGCCCAAGCGACGAGTGCGCACTTTGTCCGTGCGATTGTACAGGTGCTGGCCCGCAGCCCTCGCTGCCGACCGGCACCGCCGCCAAGTCTATCGGTACCGGACGGGGCGGCCATTCG
This sequence comes from Candidatus Limnocylindrales bacterium, assembly GCA_036385235.1. Taxonomy (GTDB): domain Bacteria; phylum Chloroflexota; class Limnocylindria; order Limnocylindrales; family CSP1-4; genus Fen-1039. The sequence continues at coordinate 670 of DASVKT010000062.1, forward strand.
GCCCGAAAGAGTGGGACCGGCGGGTTTAGGGGGCGGCGACGGCTCGTTCAGCGAGCTGCGGCAGTTGCGCCTGGTTCACGTTTCGGTGCCGATGGCGCCTTCACGCTAGAGAAGGACAAGCCCACTCCCCGAGGGAAGTCGGCCTTCACCGAGAGCGCCAAGAATCGCTCTGCCGGACAACGGGAAATCCGAGGCAAGGGCTGCGGCATGATCTCTGACCAACCGGCGGTTGGCATGGGTTGCGGCCAGGAGCAGCAGGACGCCGCGGATGGACGGGTCGTCTCGGCGCTTCAAGGCTATTCGCCGTTGCAGAGCCTGTATGTCGCGGAGCCGGGTCTCTGCTTCCACAGCGATGCGTTCGGCTGCCGATCCTTCGATAACCGCGTCCCAGGCACGCTGGTCGCCCGGTATCGGCATGGGGACCTCGAACCGCCACTTCAGGGCGGGATCGGAACGAGCGCGAAGACGATCGAGCAGGGCCCGTTGAGCCGCATCCCGAATTGGAGAACCGGCCGGGTAAGCCCTCCCGCTGAACTCCAGCCCCACGACGGCGAGCAGGCAAGCAAGATCGCGAACCGAAGCGTTGGGCTGGAGTTGCCGCTCAATCCGACTCAGTCGCGTCTGGGGAACGCCGGCTGAGCGTGCCACATCAGCCTGGCTCAGCCCGCGGCCGAGTCTCGCTTCATGTATCTCGTCTCCGATCTGATGAACAATCGTCAAGGCCCGCCTTGTTCCGACGTCAACGGCCCGTTCTCTTCCTGGCATGACAACACCATGGCATGGGCCTCTTATCTGCCGCTCTACTGGAGATAGAGGCCCCGACCGTCCGGTGGCCGGTTCAGTCACTGGCTGGGGTCATCGGCCATCGAGCGGGCAACGGGTGGGGTGTTGGGCCTGCCCGGCGGCCGGTTCAGTCACTGGCTGGGGCTATCGGCCATCGAGCGGGCCATCGGTGGGGTATTGGCCGCATCCTCAATCCACTGAATCCACGCATCGAGCCCCTCCCCCGTCGTCGCCGACACGCCCAGGATCGGCACAGTGGGGTTGAGCAGCCGGACGTCCGCCTCGAAGAGCTCGCGGTCGAACGTGAGATGCGGCGCCAGATCGACTTTGTTGAGCAGTAGCAGATCCGCGGCAGTCACGAGGTAGGGATGCTTGGCGGCCTTGTCGTCGCCTTCGGTGAGGCTGAAGAGGCCGACTTTGACGTTCTGACCCAGGTCGAAGCCGACGGGGCAGATGAGGTTGCCGACGTTCTCGATGAAGAGCAGGTCCACGCCGGTCATATCCACTTCGTCCAGAGCGCGGCGCACCTGACCGGCCTCCAGGTGGCAGCCCTCGCCGGTGGAGATCTGGACGACTCGGTCGCACCAGCGGGCGAGTCGATCGCCGTCGCGGCGTGTGGTGAGGTCGCCGACCAGGACCGCGGGTCGGCGGCGCTTCGGCCCGGCCCCGACTCTAGCCTCCTCCCCGCCACTGGCCCCGCCCTCGGCCAGTACCCGGAGAGTCGCCTCCAGCAGCGCCGTCTTGCCACTCCCCGGCGCGCCGATCAAGTCAATCGCAAAAACACCCCGGCGCGCCAACTCGCCCCGGACCTCGGTCGCGATCTCGTCATTGGCCTGGAGCACGCGCCCACCCACCGGAAGCTGCACCGTCCGCGAGTGTTCCGTCATGGGGCTTCCTCTTCGTCGACGGTCAGTGACACGATCTCGAGCTCGTCGCCGCCAACCGGGGCCACGGCGCCGCCAACCGGGGCCACGGCGCCCCCAACCGGGGCCGCTGCGCCACCAACCGGGGCCGGGGCCTGGGCCTGGGCCGGGGCCGCTGCGCCGCCATCCGCCACCGGAAGCTGCACCGTCCGCAACTGTTCCGCCATCTAGCTTTCCTCTTCGTCGATCGTCAGCGAAACGATGTCGAGCTCGTCGCCGCCAACCGGCGCGGGCGTCTCGTTGCCGCACTCACAGGATACAAATGGAACGCGGCTTTCCCACACGCGGCCGCATGAGGAACACGTGATGGCCCACGGCAGCTGGTCCACCTCGAGAACCGCCCCTTCGATGGCCGACCCAATGGTCACCGCGGTCCAGGACATCTGCAGCGCTTCGGGCTCAAGGCCGCGCAAAGCGCCGACGCGGATCCGAACTCCGCTGATTCGGGCGCCGGCCGGGCCGTGCTTCAGGACCTGGCCCAGGAGGGCCTCAGCTATTGAAAACTCGTGCACGGCGGCATCCTAGCCCATTTTTGTCAGGCTGGACGCCCAAATCACCCTACAAAGTGGGTGGTCACGAACCAGCAGGGCCGAATATCCCGGGCATAGGGGCCAAACCGCGGGGGCTCGAATCGGCCCTTCGTCGGTAAGCTCCGACTACCTAGATAAGCGTCGACAGGCGCGCCCGAATCCCCGCCACTCCCAATCCGTGGACTGGCGCTGACCCGAAAAGTGAGGGTATGGCACACATCCTCCTCGTGGACGACGACACGCAGCTGGTATCCGGCAACGTCGCCGCCCTTCAGGCGCTCGGTCACACCGTCGCCTCTGCCTCCACCGCCGCCGAAGCCAGCGAGGTCATTCACCGCGAGGTTCCAGATCTCGTCGTGATGGAAGGCATGCTGGACGGAGCCTACGCAGGCTTCGACCTCGCCCGATCCCTCGCCAAGGACTTCCCCAACCTGCCGCTCATCATGCTGACGCGCGCAGACGAGCACCTCACCCGAAGTGAGCGCTCCAAGCAGGATCGCGACGGCTGGCTGCCGGTGCGGCGATACCTGGAGAAGCCGGTTTCCACGGATGTCCTGAGCTACGAAGTGGACCACCTGCTGCCGGGAGCCCATTGACATGAGCTCACTCGTCGCATTCCTGATCGCCTTCCCGCTCGTGATGGGCGCAGTGCTACTGCTCGTCACGCGCGCATCCATCCGCAACCCCCTCGTGCTGCTCGGTGGCGCGGCCATCATCGTCGCCTCCATTGCGACGGTCGTGACCTTCGGCAACGGCGACGGCATCTGGTTCGGCCTCCCGAACGGGATTGAGCCGGGCTACGCGCTCCTGGCCGCCGAGATCGCCATGACGGCGTTCATCGTGGTCATTGGCCTCGCCAACCGCCGCTTCCTGGCGCCGGGCATGGCCCTGGTCCAGCTCGGCATCGCACTCTGGCTGGAGCTCACCGGCCGCATGCCGGAGATCGACGCCCAGCGCCTCTTCTACTTCGACCGCCTGTCGATGGTGATGGTGCTGATCATCGGCGTCATCGGAACGCTGATCTGCATCAATTCCCTCGGCTACATGAAGGACTACCACCGCGCCAGCCCGATGATCAAGGGCCGCCGCAACGTCTTCTTCTCGATCCTGTTCGTCTTCCTCGCCGGCATGTTCGGCCTGGTCACATCGAACAGCCTGCCGCTGATGCTGGTCTTCTGGGAGATCACCACGCTCTGCTCGTTCCTGCTGATCGGTTACACCCGCACCAGCGAAACGATCGGCTACGCCTTCAAGGCCCTGAACATGAACTTGCTCGGCGGCGTGGCCTTCGGCATCGCGATCGCGATCCTGGCGACCAACGGGCAGAGCCTTGAGCTCTCCGTTCTGACGAAGGGCACCGCGTCCGGCGTGCTCCTCGGCGCCGTTGGGCTTCTCTGCCTGGCCGGCATCACCAAGAGCGCCCAGATGCCGTTCAGCTCGTGGCTCATCGGCGCCATGTACGCACCCTCCCCCACCTCGGCCCTGCTCCACTCGAGCACGATGGTCAAGGCGGGTGTCTTCCTTCTGCTTCGCCTCTCGCCCGCCATCTCGACCACGCCAGTCGGATACCTGGTCGCGTTCGTGGGACTCGGGACGTTCCTGTTCGTATCGCTGGTGGCAGTCACCGAGCAGAACACCAAGAAGGTTCTGGCCTATTCCACGATCGGCAGCCTGGGTCTGATCGTCGGCTGCGCCGGCGTCGGAGGGCCGGAACTGCTGTGGGTTGGCGTGATGATCATCATCTTCCACGCTCTGGCGAAGGGCCTGCTCTTCCTCGTGGTGGGCACGATCGAGAACCGCCTCTACACCAAGGACATGGAGAACTTCGACACCCTCCTCAGCCGCCTGCCCAAGGTCAGCATCCTGGCGCTGGTCGGCATGGCCGGCATGTTCATCGCCCCGTTCGGCATCGTCATCGCCAAGTGGGCGGCCATCCGGGCCTTCCTCAACGTGCCGGGCGGCCAGGGTGCCGTGATGATCCTGATCATGGCCTTCGGCAGCTCCCTCACGATCTTCTACTGGGGCAAGCTGCTGATCAAGGTTCTCTCGATGAAGAACGTCAGCGAGTACGAGCGCTCCATCGAGGGCCGCGTCTCGCGCTACGAGTGGTTCACGGAAACCGCGCTCGCGATCGGCGTCATCGCCTTCACGGCCCTGATCATGCCGATATCGGACAAGGTGCTCAGCCCGTGGGCGATCGCTGCTACGGGCTCTACGCCACACACGCTGCTGACGATCGAGCCGGCGATGCTGGTGGTCCTGCTGGCCGCGGTCCTCTTCCTGCCGCTTCTCGCGGTCTGGGCCTCGCGCCGCAAGTACGACACCTCGGATTTCTACTCCAGCGGCCGCAACACCAACGCAGAACACGTGATGGGAGCCGCCCTCGGCGGCAGCCGAACCGTGAGCCTGCGGAGCTACTACCTGGACGGTGTCATCAACGGGTCGCTCATCTTCCGCCTCGGAACGGCGACCTGCGCGGGAGTGCTGATCGCAATGGTCGTGACTGGAATGGTGGTCCGCTGATGTTCCCCTGGATCGCCGGCATTCTTTTCGTCTTCCTCGCGCCCATCTTCGGCGGCCTGCTGGTCGGGTTCGACCGGATCATCAGCGCCCGAATGCAAAGCCGAGTCGGGCCTCCCCTCCTCCAGCCCTTCTACGACTTCGGCAAGCTGCTCCAGAAGCAGGCCCGCCAGGTCAATCCGGTCGTCGAGCCGCTCATCCTGGGCCACGTGGCCTTCATGGCCATCACCGGCCTCCTGTTGCTGAGCGGCACGGACATCATCTTCTGCGCTTTCGTGTTCGCCCTCTCGGCGCTCTTCCTGGTCCTGGCCGCCGGGTCGGTCAACTCGCCATTCAGCAACGCAGGCGCCGAGCGCGAACTGATCGTCATGCTGGCCTCGGAGCCGTTCTTCATCCTGATGATGGCCGCTATCTGCAAGGTCACGGGACAGAGCAGCTTCGCCGGCGTGATGGCTTCCAGTCACTTGGTGGCGCTGGAACTGCCCGGCGTGGTCCTGGCCTTCCTGATGGTGGCAACGATCAAGCTGCGCAAGTCGCCCTTCGACATCTCCACTTCCCACCACCCGCACCAGGAGCTAGTCAGCGGCCTCACTACGGACATGTCCGGCCGGATGCTGGCCTACGTGGAGCTGGCCCACTGGTACGAGTCGGCCCTGCTGGCCGCCTTCGTGGTCCTGCTCTTCAACTGGAGCATCGCCCTCGGCGTCGTCGTCTTCCTCGTCGCCTATTTCCTGGAGATCCTGGTGGACAACTCCACCTCGCGCATCAAGTGGCAGCTGGTGCTCCGCTCCACCTGGGTCGCGACGCTCCTCTTCTCCGGAGGCAACGTCCTGGTCCTCTTCCTTCTTCAAGGCAGGTAGACAGATGTCCTACTTCAGTCGCTCGCCCTGGATCCTCCACTACGACGGCTCGAGCTGCAACGGCTGCGACATCGAGGTCTTGGCCTGCCTGACGCCGCTCTACGACGTGGAGCGCTTCGGGATCCTCAACACGGGCAATCCCAAGCACGCCGACATCCTTCTCGTGACGGGCTCGGTCAACGAGCGGAACATCGAGATCATCCAGAACCTCTACCGCCAGATGCCCGATCCCAAGGTCGTGGTCGCGGTCGGCGCGTGTGCCTGCTCCGGCGGCATCTTCGCCCGGGCCTACAACATCCAGGGCGGCATCGACAAGGTTGTGCCCGTGGACGTCTACGTCCCCGGCTGCGCCGCCCGGCCCGAGAGCATCATCGACGGAGTCGTGCAGGGCATCGCCGCCCTCGAAGAGAAACGGAAGAAGACGGCTTGATGGATAGCGCGACGTTCCTCGCCAAAGTCGGCGAGTACCAGAAGGGCGGCTGGCGCCTGGCCCTCATCAACGTGACGACCGTGCTGGCGCCGGCGGCGCCGGCTCACAAGACGGCCGCCACGGAGGAGGAGCCGGCCGTGCCCGCAGCCACCGCTGCGGAAGCCCCCGGCGTCTTCGAGATCGCCTGGGCCTTCGCCAAGGGCAGCGACTTCGAGACCGTTCGCGAACAGATCACCGTCGGCGACGCGGTCCCGAGCATCTCGGAATTCTTCGGCGCGGCGTTCCTCTACGAGAACGAGATCCGCGAACTATTCGGCATCAACGTGACCGGCATAAACCTGGACCTTCAGGGCCAGCTCTACCAGACGGCCACCAAGGTTCCGTTCTCGCACCAGGCCATCAAGGCCCGGCTCGCGGCAACGGCTGCGGCTGCACTGGCGGCGACCGCAGCGGCTGCCGCCGCTTCGCCGGCGGCGGAGAAGAAGGCATGAAAAGGACCGTCGTTCCGTTCGGGCCCCAGCATCCGGTCCTGCCGGAGCCGCTCGTTCTCGACCTGATCCTCCAGGACGAGAAGGTCGTCGACGCGATCCCAACGATCGGCTACATCCACCGCGGCCTCGAGATGATGGTCGAGCGGGTTGAATTCACCGAGATGGGCTTCGTGGTGGAGCGCATCTGCGGTATCTGCAGCTTCATGCACGGTATGGGCTACTGCGTCGCCCTTGAGAGCATCATGGGAGTGGAGGTTCCGGAGCGCGCGGCCTGGCTGCGCCTGATCTGGGCCGAGATTTCCCGCATTCAGAGCCACTTGCTCTGGCTGGGCCTGGGCGCGGATGCCTTCGGCTTCGAGAACCTGTTCATGCACTGCTGGCGGATGCGCGAGGAAATCCTCGACATCTTCGAAAAGACGACCGGCGGCCGGATCATCCATTCGGTCAACCGCATCGGCGGCGTCAAGCGCGACATCAGCGACACGGAACTGGCCGCGATCCTCGTCCAGCTTCAGAACCTGGGCAAGGAATTCAAGAAGACGGCCAAGGTCTTCGGAACCGATCCTTCGATCGCCCACCGGCTCGGCGGCGTCGGCGTCCTGTCCAAGGAAGACGCCATCGCAGTCGACTGCGTCGGCCCGATGGCTCGAGCCTCCGGCCTTGCCGTGGACACTCGCCTTGCCGGCAAGAACTACTACGACCGCATCGAGCTTGAGCCTATGGTCGAAACTGCCGGCGACTGCCTGGCCCGAGTCGTCGTCCGAATGCGCGAGATCGAGCAGTCGATCGACATCGTCCGACAGGCCATCGAGAAGATGCCCAAGGGCGACGGACTGGCTCTGGAAACCCGGCCTCGCGGCAATCCGACGGGCGAGGTCTTCACTCGGCTCGAGCAACCGCGCGGTGAAGTCCTCTACTACGTCAAGGCCAACGGGACCAAGAACCTGGAGCGGTTCCGGGCGCGAACCCCAACCTTCGCCAACATCCCGGCCATGATCAAGCTCGTCAAGGGTTCGGATCTGGCAGATGTTCCGAACATCATTCTCACTATCGACCCCTGTATCAGTTGCACGGAGCGCTGAGATGGCCAATCCGTTGACCCTCCCCATGGTGCCCCGGGCGCTGAAGAACCTCGTCTCCAAGCCTGCCACCCGGCGCTACCCCTACGAGATCCGAGAGCGCTTCGACGGCGCTCGCGGAACCATCGAGTTCAACGTGGAGACGTGCAACTTCTGCACCCTCTGCATGAAACGTTGCCCCGCGGCCGCGATCACCGTCAACCGCGAGGCCGGCTTCTGGGCCATCGAGCACCTGACCTGCATCGGCTGCAACGTGTGCGTCGAGGTCTGCGCCAAGAAGAGCCTGACCATGTCCAAGAACTCCAAGCCCGTCCACACTCGCGCCGACGTTGGCCCCCACGGCGAACGCCCCGGCCACGAGGAGTGGTACAAGCCGGTCCCGGAACCGGGGGAATAACGGCGGGGCGGAGACGCCCGCAAGCTGACACCGCGCAAATCTGAGCCGGCCGGTCCAAAAGGATCGGCCGGTTTGCTTGCCAACACCCCTGAGCCGCGAGCCGCGCATAATCCCCTCCGACACCACCCCTCCGAATGGGTGGCGAGGTGACCTTTGGCCCAGTGGTATGGGCCGCACTGGGCGTGGCCTGGATGCTGCCGCCCGGTCACTATACTGAGTGAAGTATTAGTGGCGTACGCAACGTTTACGGAAGCACTCAACGGAGCAGCATGCACTCGATCGTCGCCAAAGCGCAGTTGTCACCGAACGTCACCAGGCTCGTCCTGGAAGCGCCGCGAATCGCGCAGATCCGCCGGCCCGGCCAGTTCGTCATCGTGCGGAGCGGACCCGGCGGCGAGCGCATCCCGCTGACCATCGCGGACGTGGACAAGACCGCGGGCACAATCTCGTTGGTGATCCAGGCCGTCGGCAAGACGACCTTCGAGCTGACGAGCCTCAACGTCGGCGACTCGATCCAAGACATCGCCGGACCGCTCGGCAACCCCACCAAGCTGCTGGAGGGCGGCCACGCGGTTTGCGTCGGCGGCGGCGTCGGCACGGCGGTGGTCTACCCCATCGCCCAGGCGCTGGCGGCAAACGGCGTCAAGGTGACGAGCGTGATCGGCGGCCGCTCCAAGGAATGGGTCATCTGCGAAGAAGAGCTCAAGGCCTGCGGCGACGTGATCGTCTGCACGGACGACGGCAGTTACGGCCGCCACGGTTTCGTGACCGAAGCCCTCAAGGAGCTGTGCGAAGCCGGCGGCATCGGCGAGGTGTACGCAGTCGGGCCGGTCCCGATGATGCGGGCCTGCTCGGAGCTCACGCGCCCGTATGGGATCAAGACGACCGTGTCGCTGAACTCGATCATGATCGACGGCACCGGGATGTGCGGCGGCTGCCGCGTCTCGATCGACGGCAAGACGGAATACGCCTGCGTCGACGGCCCCGAGTTCGACGGCCACCAGGTCGACTTCCGGCAGATGGCGGACCGCCTCACTACCTATCGCGAGTTCGAGCAGGCCGCCCTCGCCCGCTGGACGGACGAGCATCCGCAGGCCCACTCATGACCGAGCCGAGGAACATGGACGAAATCATCGACACCCTGGCCGGCCGCGTCGCCGCAAATCACGAGCCGCTCCCCAAGAAGGAGCGGATGAAGATCCAGCGCGGCGCCATGCCCGAGCAGGACGCCATGGCCCGGGCTCGCAACTTCGCCGAAGTGAACCTCGGCTACACCGAGCAGCTGGCCATCATGGAGGCTGATCGCTGCCTCCAGTGCCCCAAGCCCTTCTGCGTAGACGGTTGCCCGGTCGCCGTCAACATCCCCAACTTCCTCCGCCTCTTGGGCGAGGGCAACATCAAGGGCGCCGCCGACTCGCTCTTGAGCGACAACGCGCTGCCGTGCGTCACCGGCCGCGTCTGCCCCCAGGAAACCCAGTGTGAGCAGGTCTGCCTCCGGGCCAAGACCGGCACGCCCGTCGGCATCGGCTATCTCGAGCGCTTCGTCGCCGACTGGGCCATCAACAACCGCGACGCCTTCACCGACGCCAAGCCGGCACCTTCCGGCAAGTCAGTCGCAATCGTGGGTTCCGGCCCGGCCGGGCTCAGCGCCGCGGGCGAGCTGACCAAGCGCGGCCACAAGGTCACCATCTTCGAGGCCTTCCACGCCGCCGGCGGCGTCCTGATCTACGGCATCCCCGAGTTCCGTCTTCCCAAGGACATCGTCCAGAAGGAAGTGGACCGCCTGGTTTCCGACGGCGTGGAGATCCGGCCCAACCAGATCATCGGCAAGACCTACACCCTGCCGGAACTGCGCGCGCAATTCGACGCGGTCTTCGTGGCCGTGGGCGCCGGGCTGCCGGTCTTCATGAACGTGGCTGGCGAAAACCTCAAGGGCGTCTACTCGGCCAATGAATACCTGACCCGCGTCAACCTCATGGGCGCTTACAACCCGGACTCGGACACGCCGATCCTCCACGGCAAGCGCGTCGCGGTCGTGGGTGGCGGAAACGTGGCCATGGACTCGGTCCGAACCGCCCGCCGCCTCGGCGCCGCGGAGTCCGTCTGCGTATATCGCCGCTCACGTGACGAGCTCCCGGCCCGGGCCGAGGAAGTCCACCACGCCGAGCAGGAGGGCGTCCGCTTCGAGTTCCTGACCGCCCCCACGGAAGTCATCGGCGACGAAAAGGGCTGGGTCACCGGCCTCAAGTGCGTCCGCATGGAGCTGGGCGAGCCGGATGCCTCAGGCCGCCGCCGCCCCATCGAGATCCCGGGCTCGGAGTTCGTCTTCGAGTGCGACATGGTCATCGTGGCCATCGGCACCAAGTCCAACCCGCTGCTCACCTCCACTTCGCCGGATCTCAAGATCAACAAGTGGGGCTACATCGAGATCGACGGCAACCTGCAGACCTCGATGGATGGCGTCTTCGCCGGTGGCGACATCGTTCGCGGCGCGGCCACGGTCATCCTGGCCATGGGCGATGGCAAGCACGCGGCCAAGAACATCGACGCGTATCTGCGCGGCGAGATGGCAGCGCCGGTTGAGCAAGTGGCGGCCGCTCCGGCGGCGCACTAGTACCGCGTCGCGTTGACGACCCGAGTTCCTAAACGAGCGGACAACCGACCAGGCGGTAGGTGTTACCCCGCCGATAGCCGGCATGTCCGCCTCGCGCGAGCGCCCGCCCGCCTCAACCTGAGGTTCTGGCTCTAGCGGTTGAAGACGCCTTTGGCCAGATTCAGCACGTGGGTCCGAACGGTCGCGCTGTCCGAGATGCCGGTGATCATCGTTGCCACGAACTCGTAGACGACACTGCATTTGCGAACGACCAGGTATTCATCCGTGTCGCCAAACGTCAGGGACTTGCGGAATATCGCATCGTCCCCAACCCCTGGCTCTTCAGTGATGGTCCACATAGCCATGTTGGCGTCGTTGGTCAGCTTCCTGAAATAGCCCATCGCGGTGGTCGCCATGGCTTCGGTCGGGAAGCTGGACACGACGACGCTGAAGACCCACGGCTTGACGGTGGTAATTTCCTGGAACTTGCAGCAAGTCCCCCTCTTGGACAATCGAGTGGACCTGGCGCCCGCCCGCCAGCGCCGGTTCTGGCTCTAGCCGACGACGAGGTGCGCAAGACTCGCCAGGTGGCCCCTCGCCGCGGCGCTGTCCGCAATGCCGGTAATGATCGTGTCCTGGAAGTCGTAGATGACAGTGCCCTTGCGAACGACCAGGTTCTCCTGCGTGTTCTTCAGCGTCAGCAAGTTCCGAATGACCGCATCGTCACCAACGCCGGGCCACTCAGTGACCGCCCACAGGGTGTCGCCGGTGTAGGCGGTTGTCGTCCGGTTGTCGGTCATCTTGGCCTTGGACGCAGTCTCGGTTGGATAGGCGTCGACGATCAGCGAGAAGGTCCACGGGTTTCCGTTGGCGAGCGACGTTTCGAAAGTGCAGCGAGTTGACGACGACGCGTTCGGCGGAGCCATCTCGATGATCTGCTTGCCGGCCCCAAAGGTGGCGCCGAACTCAGCCCCAACCTGGTCCTTGTTCAGAACGGCACAAGCCTGCGGAGCC
>DASVKT010000063.1:0-8539 GCA_036385235.1 Candidatus Limnocylindrales bacterium
CGACCCGCCCGCGACCCCGGACCGTGGCGGCTCTCCCGGCACGCGGGCCGCCGGAACGCTGCCCCGCACCGAGCGGAGCGCCTCGGCCGCGTCGACAGCCGACTCGCCCGTCAGCGGCGGCAGCCGATCGATCAGCGTCCGGAACTCGAACTCGCGGAAGAGCCGCACCACCTCGCCGCGGTCGTAGTCGGAGAGCCGGGCCGATTCCAGGTCAAAGGGAATGGGCAGATCACGCACGATGCGGCTCAGCTCGCGGCTCTGGAATGCCTGCTCGCGCCCCTCGATCAGCTTCTCGCGGAAGCGCTCGGGCTTGACCTCGTCCAGCCGCTCGTAGATTCCTTCCAGCGAGCCGAACTCACGGACGAACTTGGCGGCGGTCTTCTCCCCCACTCCGGGGATGCCGGGGATGTTGTCGCTCGGGTCGCCTTTGAGCGCCTTGTAGTCGATCATCTGGTCCGGCCGCAGCTCGAAGCGCTCCCAGACCTTGGCCGGGTCGTAGTAGATCGTCGAATCGACGCCCTGTCGCGTCGTCATCAGCCGCGTGCTCTCGGTCACGATCTGGAGCATGTCCAGGTCGCCTGTGACCACCGTAGTCTCGATCCCGCCTCGCGCGTCCAGGTCGCGAGTGATCGTCCCGATCACGTCGTCCGCCTCGTAGCCGGCCATCTCGAAGACTGGGATCCGCAGGGCCGCAACCACTTCTCGGACCTTGGGGAACTGCGAGCGAAGGTCGTCCGGCATCGGCGCGCGAGTGGCCTTGTACTCCGCGAACTGCTCGTGCCGGAAGGTTGGGCCCGGCAGGTCGAAGCAGGCCGCGACGTATGTGGGCTGAAGGTCTTGAATGCCACGCAGGAGGATGCTGCAGAAGCCAAAGACCGCGTTGACGAGCTCGCCGTTGCTGGTCGTCAGCGGCGGCAGGGCGTGATATCCGCGATAGATGAGGCCGTTGCTGTCGAGCAGCATCAGGCGGGACATGTTGGCCTCGGCTTCGAGCCGGCGGGGCAGCATGGGCCGGCCGTGCAAGTCTACCCGCGGCGGGCATGGAGCTACCGCTCGCCGACTAAGAAACGAATCCCGCCGCAATGCAGGCCAGGCCGTAGGCATTGACCGCCATCCCCACCGCCACAGCAATGGCGTGGCCGCGAGTTAGCCCATTCCGAAGGACCACCAGGCCGAGCAGCAACCAGGCGAAGGGCAGTCCGTCCAGGATGAAGCGGTAGCCGAACTGGGCGTAGCCCGGGTTGCCGTGCATCAGATCCAGCGTCACCGGCAGGACCAGGCCCAGCCAGCCGGCCAGGATGAGCGGGTCGCGCCAGCGGGCCCTCAGCAGGTAGACGAGGATTGGCGTCGTATATAGGATCGAGCAGCCGGCCCAGTTTGGTTCCACCCATGGGAAGTTTTCGTTGAAGTCCCAGCCTCGCAACAACATGGTGAAGAGGCCGCGCGCCAGGTAGAACGGGCTGACGATGCCCCGCGGGTACCACGACTCGGACAGCACTGACTGACCTTGCGGGCCCTTGATCAGGTCGTACCCGAATTCGGTCGGCGAGCCGAAGCGGGAGAAGTTGAAATACGCCAGCCAGACCCCGATCGCCGCCGCACCGAGCGCGAGGCTGACAAGACCGACCCAGTTGGCCCGCCGCACGAGATCCACGAGCTTGTCGAGGGCCGCGAACACAACGCGTTTCAGCCTGGAGGCCGCACCCCATCCCGCCGTCTTCGAAGTCGAGTCGGGCGAAGTCGAAATCGAGTCGGCCGCCGACGCCCCGCGAGCGGCCAGCCAGCCACCGTCGCGCCAGTACAGGACGGCGAATGCAGGCGCAGCCAGGATGATCGTCGGCCGGCACCCAACCGCCAGCCCGAAGAAAATCCCAGCCAGCCACGGATAGCGACCTCGGATCGCCAGGTTGATGGCGGCAAGAACGAAGCAGACCACCAGCGCTTCGGTCCAGTGATGGATGCCCCCCGTTGCAGTCACGTAGAAGACTTCGCTACCGAACGCAAAGCCGAGCGTCAGGACGAGGGTCGCGACCTTGCGGAGTCCAATCGCGTGCAGCATGGACACGACCAACAGCACGTTGATCGCGCCGACCAGAGCGCAGACGCCGCTCGTGTCCGTGAAGTCCTGGCCAAAGATCGCCACGATGGGCACAAGAATCACAGCCGGAATTGGCGGGAACGGCAGGTAGTACATGTTATCCCCGGCCGGCACGAGTTCTATATACGGCCGGCTGCCGTCGATCCAGAAGTGGCCGTGCAGGAGGGATGTGGCCAGCGGGAACCAGCCGTCAGTGGCCGCCTGGTTTGGCCCGACATACGCGTAGACCAGGAAGCAGCCGACCGCCAGACCTGCCAGCCCGAGGACCGTCAGCAGGCGCCCCCACCGCTCCTTGTTGGGGGCGGCCGAGTGCCAGGGCCTCCGGGCGAATACGGCCAATCTCAAGACAATCCCCAAGGCTCGATCAACGCGCCGATTCTAGCGGAGAGACCGACCCGACAACGGCCGAGCGCGTGCAATCATCGGCGAGCCGCAAGCAGCTGGCAATCTTGGTCCGGGCGACTGAGTCCGGCGAGGCCAGCCGGCCCTACCGCGGCGGAGAGAGCGCCGCGGCAAGAGCGTAATTGCGAGGCCGGCGAACCGCTACGGGCGAATCTGCCGGCGACGGCCCAGCCACGGGACCAGGATGATGATCAGCCCGACGGCGAACAGCAGCCCGAAACCGCCCAGCCAGACGAGTCGCGTATCGGTGCCACCGCCGTTGGCGATCGAGCCTTGACCCGCGGCCGATCCCGATCCGGCTCCCGCTTCCGGCACGTTGACCTCAGACCCCGAACCGCCTGCGTAGCCCGATCCGACGGGCGCCGGCACGACCTTGGCGTCGGTCGTTGGAGCCGCGGCCGAAGCGACGGCCACGTCGGCGGGGCTGCTCGCGGGGCTGCTCGCGGCATACTGGCTATCGGGTGACGGCGCCATCGGTGCAGATGCCGGGCTCGCGACTGCACCGCTTGTCGCAAGAGCCACAGCACCGTTGTCGGCAGCATTTGGAGCAACTGCTCGTTGCGCGGTCGTAACACTGCCTGAGTCGTGATCAAGGCCGCCGGCTCCGCCGAAGACAGACGTCGTGGCGGTCAGCATCAAGCCCACCAACCCCAACGCCGCGAGTGAGGTGCCGAACGACCGGCGCAAGCTCGCCCCGGAGAGTGTCGGCCAGCCCCAACGCCGCCGGCTAAGTCGGGCGGCATCGGCCGCCGTCAGGCTGAAATCCCGCGGCCTGGCTGGTATCGGGAGAGCTTCGGTTGCATCGGCGATGTCGCCCAGGTCTACGAAGAGGGCCGCACACTCGCTGCACTCGCCCAACAGGTCCAGGGCGTGTTCGCGCTCCACGTCGCTGACGTCGCCGCCGAAGAGGCGGGCGATCAGCAGCTCGTCGTGAGCGGCGTGGGTGGCGGGCGGGGTTCTATCCATCACGATCCTCAGACGACCTCAACCACGAAACAGTTCCCTATCCGGTGCCAGAGTTCGCCGCAACGCAAGGCGGCCTCTGTGGATGCGCGACTTCACCGTGCCTACTTCCACTTTCATGATCGCGGCGATCTCGGCATAGTCATAACCCTCCACGTCGAAGAGCACGATGCAATTGCGCTGGTCGAACGGCAAAGCCGCCAGTGCCCGACCGAGCGCCTTCGATCGCTCCGACGCCAGCGCCTTCGACTCCGGCTCGACTTCAGGCTCGGCCGGCGGCTGCCAGCTGTCGTCCTCGAATTCGGGATATGGCTGGCTGGGCCGACGGCGGCGAGCCCGCTGAATGTCCATCGCGGCATTTATCGCGATGCGGCCGAGCCAGCTCCGAACGCTGCCGCCACGGAACGAGGCCAGGTTGCGATAGGCGCTGAAGAACGCTTCCTGGACGGCGTCCGCGGCCTGGTCCCGATCGGGCACCAGACGATAGACCAGAGCAAAGAGGTGGTCCTGGTGCCGGGCGACCAGCTGGTTGAAGGCATCCAGCTGACCGCCGAGAGCCTCCTCGACCAGCGCGATATCGATACCCTGGCCCTGGTCCGCCGGCGGGACTTCGGGTGTGCGTCCGAGCGCGACAGCATGACTCTCGTCTGCCGCCATCGCTTCGGTCACAGGTCGCCCGTCAGTCACTCACTCGTCCACAAACGCTTGGGGCCACGTCGGCGCGCGGATCGGCCGCGGCGGCGCGAGGATAGCATGGGGCCGCTGCCGTGCCGAGGCCGGACACGCGCCCGGAGCCATCGTTCACCACCCGGCGCCACCAACGAAGCCCGCAGGCTGTACGATGCGCGCCGGACAAGCCGACGTGGCGGAACAGGCATACGCGCTCGACTCAAAATCGAGTGATCGAAAGGTCATGCGGGTTCAACTCCCGCCGTCGGCACCACTTCTCTTACCTTCCGGGCCATGCTCGGCCGTGGTGCCACGGCCGAGCATGTTGGCGCGCCCACGCCGGAGCCGCGGCGCGGCCAGCGTGGTCAGCAGCTGCTGGACCCGCCGCCACTCGCCCCTGGGCTTGCTGTCGGCGCTTTCTGGTAGTACTGCTGAACCAGCGCTCTGGCTTTGGGAATGGTGGTGTTGGGGTCCCAGCTGACGAACTGCTCCGTTGGCCCCATCCCCACCAGCTGTGGATCCAGGACGAGGCGCTGCACGTTGTCGCCGAGAACACTCTTGGCGAGACCGGCCCATGCCTTCAGATTCTGTGGGTTCAAGATGTCCATGTCTGTGTTGAACCCGTAGGGGATCGCCTTAAGCGCGCCCAGGATCGGCCCAATGCCGCTCAGCGAAGCGAACTTGCACGGATCGAGGCTCTTGCGCAGCGATGCGAGCAAGACTTGCTGGCGACCGGCGCGTACATATTCGTACGGAGGCGGATCGTAAATGCGGGTTCGCGCGTATGCCAGGGCCCAATCGCCGTTCATGTGATATGTGCCCGGGTTGATCGCGAAGGCGACATCGGGGCTGTGGCCAGGCACATCGTAGACGGCCAGCCCGCCACCGGATGCGGCTGCGAGGTCCTTCATGTGCTGGACTCCCGAGTCGCCGGTGGGCACGAAGTAGCCCCAGTGGGAAGTGTCGGCGCAGGTCGCGTTCCCCGGCACGTTCAGTTTCGATCCAATCTTCTGCTGCGCGGTACCCACCGGGCCGCAAGGCTTGTCAAACAGATTCGTCTGGACCGTAATGTCCACCCCGCCGAGCGAATCGATCAGCGTCGTCATGCCGGTCGGGTTGATCCACATCGAGCCGTCGATCTTCAGCCCCAGCAGGTAGCCGATCGTCATCTCGAAGCCCTTATACGCCCTCCGGTAGAGGTTCTCATCGCCCGACTGTCCGCAAGTCGACTTGTACTCGGGGATAGGCCATCGGTCGCAATGGCTCAGAATCTCGTTCGGAAGGCCGTTGAGCAAATATCCCCAGGTGCCTGCCGGGCAGTTGTATGGAGAGCTGGGGTAATTCGCTGCGATTTCCTGGGTCGGCAAGGGGGTGCAGTAGTTGTTTCGTCCGATGCTTATCAGTTCGGCCTGGCCAGTGTTGACGCCCACGTGCAAAACCATGATCGTGTCCGGCCCCAGGGCGGCTGGGTTGTCCTCGACTCCAATGCCGAGCAGTAGAACGTTCAACTGGCCGTCGTCATCCCAGTTCTCGGAGGAGGGCGTCGTGGCGAAGGTCGGGATCTTACTGACGTCGTACGTCGGCATAGGCGTCACCGACGCCACAGAGCCAGAGGAATCCGGCATTTGCGTTGGCGGGGCCTCGGCGATCTCCGTTTTATTCGGATCGAATGTCTGCGTGTCGGCGTTCACCCAGCAGGGGATCTTGGCAGTGAGACAGTACAAAGCACGCTGCCAGTCCATGTCGACCTTGGCGACGCTGCCGTGTACCAACCCCGCTCCCGAGAGAACCACTACCAGGCCCAACATGCCGACCAAACCCCGGCGGGCTGAACGAGACGGGCGGCGCCGCGATTGCACCTTTTCGACTGGCGACTTGGCGGCCAGCAGGTAGGAGTCCACAACCGCCCAGGCGTGGTAGACGAACGCCACGATGTCCACGATCAACAGGCTGGTCAGCCACTGCTGATTGAGGGCGAGACCAAACAACTCCCCGCGGTCGAAGATCAGGATCAGAAGGAAGACACCCACCACCGCAAGCGCTGGGATCGCCACGATCGCGCCCCGGCGCTTGTCTCCCGCCGCTGCTTGGCCCAGACCCGGGAAGACGAACGACAGGATGGCGGCCACTAGAGGCGCCTTCAGTAGCGATCGATAATCCACGTGTTGGCATCTCCCTTGCTACCTCTCTGGGTGGCCGGCCGGCCAACGAGAGCCTGCGTGGCGCCCCACCGGAGGGGCCGACGTGCCCCCTACTATCGCATGATTCGAGTGTGCGGCGCCGTAGTGAGCCTGACGCACGAGTGACGGGGCCGGTTCTGTGCATTCGCGGGATATCGCTCTGTGGGACGCGAGCGGTCCTGCCGCGGGCCCTCGCGGCCGTTTGACAGCCGCGTTAGACCCACACCGCTCCACATGCAGCAACCATGCCAAGGACGATCGCCGCCAGTATCCACAAGCCCCCAAGCGCGGCGGCGATCACGCCCCGGAAACGAATCGAGGCAATTCGAAGCGAGTACGCAATCGGCAACCGGTCGGCTGCGAGTCTGGCCGAGGCAAGCGGCGCAACTGCGGTCCCCACCCGTCTCGGCAGCGGCCAGTGAGGCGCGTTTGGCTTCGACGAGTACGCGTTCGGCGGCGATGGATCTGCCTCCTGCGAGATGAGCGTGGCCCACAGGCAGGTATCTTGGCCGGCCGAACGGCTCGGCTACGCATGGCGAGCACGAGCTGCAGGGCCGGGAACGGAACGAGGGCCAGCAACAGCCCGGGAACCGAGAACGCGACGGCGGCCGCCCCGCGGTCCATCCTCACACCGCCCGCCACGACGACGAGGCCGATCGAGGTGCCGACCAGAGCCAGCGGACCGAAGAGAGAGCTCAAACGGGGCAGAGCCGAACAGCCTCCGTCGGAGGAGATCGTCGGCACCTGGATCTTCGCTGTCTTCGGTTGCCGCCGCAGCCGAAGTCATTGCTAAACGGGCCCGGACAACTCGAGGCGGACAAGGCCCTCGCCAAGTCGGCGGCTGACCTCCGAGAGCAACTCGGTGTCGTAGGCCACGCCGCCGCGGATTTCCATTGGCTGGGTCGTGCCCTTGTCGCCCGGAATGTGGAAGACGACCCTGGTCGTACCGGGGCGGTCCTTCAGGACGGCGCGCAACTCGCGCATGGCCAGGACGATACGTTCCGTGTCTGCGCCACGGGTGAAACGCACGTTCAGAACACCCGATGCAGGCGCTTCCAGCGGCTGCGTCGGAGCAGCGTTTGCTCTGGCCGCGGCGGCTTGCGCCTCTTCGGGGAGTGGCGGCTCCTCGCGCTCCGAGGCACTTGGATCAAGCTCGCCTGGGGCAGCGACGAGAGTGGCCCCGCCACGCAGCGGTGAAACGAACATCACGGGCACGGCCGGGCGCGACGCCGTGGGCTCGCCCTGTGGCGCGGGCTGTGGCGCGGGCGCGGACTGAAGCGCAGATCCTGGCTGGGGCGCGGCCGGGGCCGGAGCGGCCGGGGCCGGGGCCACTGCCTTTGGAGCGGCCGGCGCGGGCGCAGCCGGCTTGGAGTAACCGTTGCCACTCCCCCCGTTGCCCTTGCCCGGCCAGGTCCGGCGCGGCTTGTCGCTCGCGGCAACTTCCGACGCAATCGCCGTTGGGCCGCGGACAACCGCGTCCTCCCAAACCCAGACCGCATCGGCCAGCAACGAGGCTTCGTCCCCGCGGTGATCCACGCGTCCGGCGACGAGCAGAATTGCCCCGTCGGAGAAGGTGCCGCCGCTCGTGGCGTACATCTTCGGGAACACCACCACCTCAACGGTTCCCTGCAGATCCTCGAACGCGGCGACCGCCATCGTGTCCTTGTTCCGGGTCACCACGGTCCTGATGCCGGTGACGATTCCGCCCAGAACGACGCGCTGGCCCTCCATGGAGTCGTCCTTGAGATCGCCCGAATAGCCCGTCACGAAGCGAGCCAGCTGCTCCGAGATGGAGCTCAGCGGATGTTCGGACAGATAGAGCCCCAGCAGTTCCTTCTCCCAGCGCAATCGTTCCCGCGAGAGCGCTTCGGGGACCTGTGGCAACGGCCGCTCCAGGGTATCCGCGGCAGAGCCCATGTCGAAGAGCGAGGTCTGGCCGCTGGTCCGGTCGCGCTGGGCCGCCTGGCCGGTGGCCATCGCGTCGTCCAGCGCTTCCAGCAGCTGGGCGGGATGTCCAAACCGGTTCATGGCACCGACCTTGATCAGCGACTCCATGACGCGCTTGTTTACGAGCCGCAGATCGACCCGCCCGCAGAAGTCCGCCAGAGAGTGGAAGTCGCCCTCCTGCCGTGTGGCAATGATCGACTGGATCGCTCCCTCGCCGACGTTCTTCACCGCCAGCAGGCCGAAGCGGATAGCGTCGTCCTCGACCGCGAATTCGACCAAC
>DASVKT010000064.1:0-24212 GCA_036385235.1 Candidatus Limnocylindrales bacterium
TGCGACCCTGGACGGGGAAGTCGTTCGGCTGAAGTCCTTCGCGCAGCGTGCCGCTCGAGCCGCCCGGGATGTCGATCACGACCCAGTGGGTGAAGCTGCGGGCGTCCGGATCGTCCACGACCAGCGCCAGCGCGACGGTGCCGCGCGGCGCACCCTGCCAGTTGAGCTCGGGCGAAACGTCGGCGCCGTCGCAGGTGTGCCGGATCGGGATCTCGCCACCTTCATCGAAGCTTGGACTGGTCAGGACGAAACCGGCCAATTTGGTCTCCCTGGAAAGATGGACTCTGGTTGGTTGGGCGGGGTCGCTGCGTTTGCACAGAGCATGGCGCATGGGCCCGTCCCGGTGTCAACTAATTCGCGTGCCGACGAGTTCGTCGGCGCAGTAGAGCCGAACCGGTCGTCGCTTTCTGGCTGCGTACGCGTGGAGCCGGTATCTGGGAGTAAGTTGGCCGAGTTTCCCCCAGATACGCCTGGTGGGCGTGATAGACGCAGGTATTGGTTAGGAACCGCACCTCGTGGCCATCGAGACTGCTTGTGGTCAGCGCAACTGAGCGTGGAATGCGGATCCCTGTGTGGCTCGAGACGTCGAGGCCCGGTCTGAGCTGCGTACAGAACGCCTGGTGGGCGTATCTGCAAGAAATCGCTGGATAGGGAATGTGGCCGATCGAGTCCGACCGGCCGGTCCAATTTCGAGCGAACTTCGGGCTAGCTTCGGGCGGCTAACTTCGGGCGGTCTAATTTCGGGCGCCTCCCTTTCGCGTGGCGGCGTCGTTGGCGGCGTTTCGGACGGTCTTCGCGAACTGCCGGACCTTCTCGCGGCGCTCGGCTTCGGTCGGCTGGCGGGCCAGCTCGTCGGCCAGGCGGCGATAACTGTCGACTCGAACCTGGTCCAGGGTTTCGGCGTCTACGGCCGCCCGGACTTCGCAGCCGGGTTCGGCGTTGTGTTTGCAGCTCCGGAAGCGGCACTTGTCGGCCAGGTCCATGATGTCCTCGAAGGTGTCGTCGAGCGCCTCGGTGGCATCCCAGAGGCCGATTTCGCGGACGCCGGGCGTGTCGAGCATGAGCGTCCCATCCGGCAAGCGGAAGAGTTCGCGATGCGTGGTGGTGTGGCGGCCGCGGCCGTCATCCTCGCGGATGCCGCTCGTCGCCATCAGCACTTCGCCGGCGAGATGGTTGAGCAGCGTCGACTTTCCGACCCCCGATGAGCCGACAAGCGCGACGGTGTGTCCGGCCACCATCCACGGCTTGATTGCTTCCACGCCGGAACCGGTGCGGGAACTCAGCGCCACAACCGGAATCCGCAGCTCCTTGGCCAGCCGTTCAACGATCGCCGCGCCGTCCTCGACGAGATCGTCTTTGGTGAGCAGCAGGACCGGCGCAGCGCCGGACTCGCGGGCCATCGTCACGTACCGCTCCAGGCGGCGCGGGTTGAGGTCCGCGTTGAGGGAGCTGGTGATGAAGAGCGTGTCCACGTTTGCGGCCACGGTCTGCGAGCCGATGCGGGAACCCGCCGCGCGCCGCTGGAAAGCGGATCGGCGAGGCAGCACTGCGTCGATGCGAGCCGGGCCGCCGCCGAGTGGCGTCGAGCAACCCACCCAGTCGCCGACGGCGGGCAGATCGCCCATCCTGGCTTCGTGGCGGAGTCGGCCGGTCAGCTTGGCCGACCACTCGCGGTGTTCGCCGGCAAGCAGCCACTCACCGCGTTGCTGGGAGATGACTCGGGCTGGGGTGCGCTTGTCGGCGGCCAGCGGCGCGAACGTGGCCGCCCACTCGGCGTCCCAGCCCCACTTCAGCAGGGAGCGGGGGAGTGGCGCCGGGGCGGGCACCGGCTCGGGCGCCGGGGCGGGCACCGGCTCGACGGCCGTGGCGCCGCCGACTACGGCGCCGTTCCGGATTTCTTCGATCGGGCTCATCTCTCAGCCCACTCTCTTGAGCGTGCCGGTGCGCTTGGCATAGCGCTCGGCGCGCCCGAAGCCCCACAGCCCAAAGGGTATGAATACCAGGGCCATGACGAGTAGAGGCCAGAGATCGGGGAGTAGATCGTTGATGGAAGCTCCGTCGATGAGCGCCCGCCGGACCGCGTCCACGACGAAAGTGGCCGGCGAAACGCGTGAAATCAGATGCATCCACTCGGGGAGGATGGTCATCGGATAGTACACGCCGCTGATCAGCAGCAGACACGACTGCAGAACGAAGACCATTTGTGAGCCCCGCTCGACGGACATCATCGGCAGGATTGCGGCAAGCATGCCGATCCCGATGAAGCTGGCCGATCCGATGACCATGAACAACGCGGCGGCGGGAACGTTCGCCTGACCGAGGTCGAGCGAGAAGAAGAGCGCCAAGACGATGAGCAGGATCGTGGCGTGGATGAGGCCGTAGATGACGGCGTAGAGCGCCGATCCGAGCAACTGCACGGACCGGCGCCATCATCGTGTACTCGAGTGTGCCTTCCCAGCGCTCCCAGGTGATCGTGTCGCCGATGGACTGGAAGACCACCGAGAGGTAGTTCCAGAACACGGCGCCGACCACCAGGAAGGCGTAGGAGCGGCCTACCCTAACGAATGCTGGATGCGCCGGCTTGCAATGCGGTTGCCGCGACCGGCCTGGCACTCTCTCTCACGATCAGAGTCGGAGCCAGGAGAGTCATCTCGGGCGCCATCTCCGCCGCACGCCGAGACTGGCTGGAGCGGCTGATCATCCCATCGATGTCTTGGACGGCCATCTCGCCGGCCTCCCCCAGGGGCTGGTGGACCGTCGTCAGTGGCGGCCAGAAGTGCGACGCCTCGGCGATATTGTCCACGCCGACGACGGACAGTTGCTCTGGCACTTGGATCCCAAGGCTGTGGGCGGCGTGCAGCACGCCGAGGGCCATCTGATCGTTGCCGGCGAAGACCGCGTCGACGTCCGGGCAGACGGCGAGCATCTTGTGGAGAGCTTCTTCGCCGCTGGAGACCGTCCAATCGCCCTCGACGATGAGGCGGTCCTCGATCTCGTGGCCGTGTGACTCCAGTGTCTGTCTCCAGCCGGCCTGACGCTGCTGAGCCTCCCACCACGTGGGGACGCCGGTGATGATGCCGACGTGCTTGGCCCCGCCCGCGAGCAGGTGCTCGGTGGCCAGGCAGCCGATGGCGACGTTGTCGATGGCGATGGAGCGCAGATACGGCCGTCCGTCCATGCCGCCGACCATGATCACCGGCACATGCAGTTCCGACACGCGCGTACGAAGCCAGGCTCGGTTGGCGCCGACCTCGGGGATGGCCCAGATAATGCCGTCCACCCGTCGGGCGCTCAGGCTGTCCAGCAGCTGTTCGACGTCATCCGTTTCCGGCTCGAGGATCAGGTTGAGCATGATCGCGTAGCCAGATTCGGCAGCTCGGCGCTCGATAGCGGTGAGAACGCGTGACGGGCCGAGGTAGTCCAGCCCATAGGCGACCACGCCGAGAACGTGGCTCCGGCCTTGAGTGAGGCTGCGGGCCAGCATGTTGGGGGCGTAGCCGGTCTCGCGAATCACTTCGCGAACGCGCTCCGATGTTTCGGGCGCAACGTCCGGCCTGTCGTTGAGAACGCGGGATACGGTCTGGGCCGAAACACCGGCCGCAGCCGCGACCTCACGGATGGTCATTCGTTTTGGTAGAGCCACCGGCCGGTTCCTCCCCGAATCGCCTCGTGCTGGCCTGAAAGGTATCCGACCGCAATCCGGCTTCGCCTATTGACTCGGAAATATCGGTCGTGATACGTTGTTATCGTTCCCGTTACCGGTACCGGGAACGATACCATCGGAACACAAAGCACGCAACGGTAGCACTAGGGGCCTACGAGCAAGGCCTCACGGAAAATCGGTCCAGAAACCCTTGGAACAACGGAAGTGCAACTCGGGTCGATGACGCGCCACGGAGCAAATCGGCGAGACGCCGCTGGTTTTTGGGGACGCGTAAGCCGGGACTGGGAGTTGCAACAATCCGGCGCCGCTGCGCAAGACGGCTGCACGAAGGCGCTGGAGATGGTTCGTCACAGGCCTATCGGCCATGCGCTAGGGCGCATCGGGCCCGCCGGTCATTGCCAAGTTCGGTTCGCCTGGCCCGCCCTTGGGAGCCAGGCAAAAGCGGGAGGGAGACGCAATCGGCCATCCGCGCGGCCAATTGCGAGATACCCGCTGGGTTGTCTTGGAGGAGGTGCCGATGGCATCAGTAGCCCACTGAGAGAACGGAGGCAAGACTCTGGCACGAGTCGAGGAGTCGAGGTCCAGGAGGGTCGGTTTACGCCTAGCCAGCCGGCCATTCCAGAGAACTTCCAGAACTGCCGTAGCAGACACGGAGACTGACAAATGACGAAGTCCCGAACACTCCGGATCGTTGTAGCCGTCGCGGTATGTGCGATGGTCGCCGGCTGCTCCAACTCAACTGCGTCGTCGGCGAAGAAGACGTACACCATGAAGGACATGACGGTCGGGTTCATCCAGACCGGATCTGAAAGTGGTTGGCGCGGCGCGAATACGTCCTCCTTCAAGGAGACGGCAACCGCGGATGGCATCACGCTCAAGTTCTACGACTCTCAGAACAAGATCGAGAACCAGATCACCGCGTTCAACACGTTCATCCAGGACTCGACCGTGAACGTCATCGTTCTGGCCGCCGTCGGCACCACCGGCTATGACGAGGTCCTCAAGGCCGCCAAGGCTGCCGGCAAGGTCGTGATCATCGAAGACCGCCGTATCGAGGCCGACGCAAGCCTGTACTACACCTACATCGGCTCGGACTTCAACAAGGAAGGCCACAAGTCGGCGGCGGCGATGTGCGACCTGCTCAAGGGCAAGGCCACCGCCAACATCATCGAGCTCGGTGGCGACCAGGCCGCTTCGGCCTCGATCGACCGCCACAAGGGCTTTGCCGAGGCCCTCCCGGACTGCACAACGACGAAGATGACGGTCCTCGACTACCAGAACGCCCCAGGTTGGGACCCGGTCCAGGGCAAGGCCATCATGGAAGCCTTCCTCAAGAAGTACCCCGGCCAGATCGACGGCGTCTTCGGCCACAACGACGAGCAAGCCATCGCCGGTATCCAGGCTACTGAGGCCGCCGGTCTCACGGCCGGCACCGGAGGCATCGTGTTCGTTGGCGTCGATGCCACCGCCAATGGTTTCAAGTACCTCATCAACGGCAAGCTCGGCGCCGACATCGAGTGCAACCCGCTCCTGGCCCCGCAGGTCTACAAGGCCGCTCTTGATGCCCTCAACGGCGTCACCGGCCAGGCGACCTGGACCCCCTCCGAGGAAGGCCAGTTCTTCGCGGCTCAGGGCGCAGCCGCCCTGCAGGCAATCCTCGACACTCGCAAGTACTAAGCCCGTAAAGCTGCGCCGGCTCATCTGACCCGGTAAAGCCAGCAGAGGCAAGGGGAGAGGCGGTTCCGCCGCTTCTCCCCTTGCCCGAACCACCACCGCAGGAAGAACATGGCAGGGGAACCGTTGGGGAGCGGTGGATCCCGACCGCAGAGACCTCAGGTCTCGCCGAGCCTTACCCGTCCCTTGTCCCGAGATGCACTCCAGAAGGTGACTCAATGCCGGACACCACCATCGACATAGTCGCAATGACGGGCATCGATAAGACCTTCCCTGGTGTGCATGCCCTCCAGAACGTGGACTTTTCCGTTGCCAAAGGCGAGATCCATGCTCTCGTCGGGGAGAACGGGGCAGGGAAGTCGACACTCATCAAGGTCCTCACGGGAGTCGATCACGCCGACAAGGGGACGATCGCGCTCGACGGGCGCGTGGTTGCAATCAAATCAACGTTTCACGCCCAGGAACTGGGGATCAGCACCGTCTACCAGGAAGTCAACCTCTGCCCGAACCTGACCGTGGCGGAGAACATCCTGATCGGCCGCCAGCCGTCTCGCTTCGGGGTCGGCATCAACTGGAAGCTCCTGAATGCGCGCGCCAGGGAGTACCTGCAGCAACTGGACGTGGACATCGACGTCACCCGGCCGCTCGGCTCCTACTCGGTCGCGACACAGCAGATGGCGGCTATCGCACGAGCGCTCGTCGTATCGAACGCCAAGGTCCTGATTCTCGATGAGCCTACGTCCAGCCTGACGGCCCACGAGACGGCGCAGCTCTTTAAGGTCATGAAGAAGCTGAAGAGCGAAGGCATTTCGGTCGTCTTCATCACGCACTTCCTGGACCAGGTCTACGAAGTCACCGACCGCGTGACTGTGCTGCGGAATGGTGTCCTCGTCGGCACCTACGTGACGGCTTCGCTGCCGCGGCTGGAGCTCATCCGCTTGATGCTCGGACGCAGCCTCGCGGATCTCGACGAAATGACAGCCCACAAGATGGAGAGCAGCCAGCACATCTCCGAGGAGGCGCTCCTCGAAGCCAGCGGGCTGGGGCTCTCCAACTCGATCGACCCCTTCGATCTCACGCTTCACGCGGGTGAGGTCGTCGGCCTGGCCGGGCTGCTCGGGTCGGGGCGTACCGAGATTGCGAACCTGCTGTTTGGGGTCGATAGGCCGGACGGTGGGACTCTCTCCATTGACGGCAAGACGGTCACGGACTTCTCGCCGGCGGGCTCGATCGCCAGAGGCGTAGCCCTCTGTCCGGAGGACCGCAAGGCGGAAGGAATCATCGCCGACCTGAGCGTGCGGGAGAACATCATCCTTGCCATGCAGGCGGGTCTGGGCTGGTTCCGGCGCATCGGCACCAAGCAGCAATACGAGATCGCGGACAAGTACATCAAGTTGCTGAGCATCAGCACACCGACCGCGGATCAGCTGATCAAGAACCTCAGCGGCGGGAACCAGCAGAAGGTGATCCTGGCTCGCTGGTTGGCCGCGAATCCCAAGCTGCTGATCCTCGACGAGCCGACTCGTGGCATCGACGTCGGCACGAAGGCCGACATACAGAAGCTCGTGCTGACGCTGGCCGAGCAGGGGACGTCGTGCGTGTTTATCTCGTCCGAGTTGGACGAGGTGCTCCGGACCAGCCACAGGATCGTGGTCATGCGCGACCGCGCCAAGGTGGCCGAGTTCTCGGGTCAGGTAGATGAGAAGGAGATCATGCAGGCAATCGCAGGGAGCGAATCGTGAGCGCCGCCGTCAAGGACTTCTCATTCTCCAAGACGTGGGGCAAGCTCACCGAGAGCATGCTCTTCCTGCCGATTTTAGCCCTTCTGCTCATCTTCACCGCGGACTTCTTCCTCATTCCTGGGTTCTTCACGATCCAGTTCAAGGATGGCCACCTCTACGGCAACGTCATAGATATCCTGGTCCACGGGTCGCCCACGATGGTCCTCGCGATAGGCATGACGCTGGTCATCGCGACCGGAGGCGTGGACCTTTCCGTGGGCGCGGTCATGGCCATCAGCGCTTCCGTGGCGGCCATCATGATGAACCCGACCATCGTCGGCATGAACCTGACCGACCCGAAACTGTTCATCAACAACCCCCAATACACCTGGGCTCCGCTGTGGCTGGTGGTGATAGTCCCGCTGGTCATCGCGACTCTCTGCGGCGCCTGGAATGGTGTACTCGTCTCGTACGGCCGGATCCAGCCCATGGTCGCGACGCTGGTTCTGATGCTCGCCGGGCGCGGTATCGCCCAGCTGATCACCAACGCCATCCAGATCGTCATCTTCAACGACACGTACGCGTTTATCGGCAACGGCTTCGTGGTCCTGCCGTTCTCCCTTTACGTGGCCCTGGCGTTGTTCATCGTGGCCTGGTTCCTGACGCGGCGCACCGCGATCGGTCTGATGATCGAGTCTGTCGGTATCAACTTCAAATCGAGCTTCTACAGCGGCATCAATGAGAAGCGCGTGAAGCTCTTTGCTTACGCCTTCTGCGGCTTCTGCGCCGGCGTCGCGGGGTTGATCGTGACCTCCAACATCAGGACGTCGGACGCAAACTCGATCGGTCTGTACACCGAGCTGGACGCGATCCTGGCCGTGGTCATCGGCGGAACGGTCCTCGGAACGGGTGGCCGTTTCTCACTTATGGGCAGCGCGATCGGCGCGCTGGTATTGCAAGCCACGATCACTTCGATGCTTTCCTTCGGCGTGCCGTCGAGCGCGATCATCGCGGTCAAGGCGCTCGTGGTCATCGTGGTGGTCCTCTTGTATGCCGAGCAAGTCAAGGCATTCATACGTCGGCTGGGGAGCATGTCGCTGCGGAAGGAAAGCGCTCGATGAGAACAGTTGCCATGCGCCCGATGATGGAGAGCAACCGCAAGTTCCTGCCGCTGGCTTCCACAATCGCGCTGTTTCTGATCGTGTATGCCTTCGGCTTCTTCTCGTACCCCGCGATGCGTAACGGCCAGGCGTTCTTCAATCTCTTAGACGCCGCGCCGTTCCTGATCGTCTGTGTGGTAGGAGAGTCCTTCGTCATCATCTCCGGCGGAATTGACCTGTCGGTCAGCGGCATTCTTGCCCTGACAACGGTCGTCGCCGCGTCGCTCCTTTACATGGGCTGGGACGCGTGGACGATCTTCCCCGTCGTTCTCCTGATCGGCATGGCGTTCGGGCTCGTGATGGGCCTCTTCATCACGTACCTGAAGGTGCAGCCCTTCATCGCCACACTGGCCGGCATGTGGCTGGCGCGTGGCCTGTGCTACGTCATCAGCGACGCGGAAGTCCGCATTCATGACAAGACCTACACGACCCTCGGACAGACCAAGATCCTGATCCCCGGGCTGGCGGACCCCGCCGGCAAGCCGGCCGACTACGTCTACATCACCTACCTCGTGGCGGTGGCGATGGTCATCCTCGGCGTGGGCCTGTTCCTGGCTCACTTCACTCGCTTCGGCCGGACGGTTTACGCCATGGGCGGCGGCAATGGAGCGAACGAGTCGTCGGCCCGGCTGATGGGTCTTCCCGTCAGGCGGACCAAGGTCCTAGTCTATGTCTTCAGCGGGTTCTGCTCGGCCGTCGCCGGAATCCTGTACAGCATCTATGTGAATTCCGGACGCGGAAATGCCGGCAACGGCTTTGAGCTGACGACGATCGCGGCAGTCGTGATCGGCGGCATAGCCCTGACGGGAGGGGAGGGCTATCTGATCGGAGCGCTGGTTGGCGTTCTAATCACATCCCTGATCCAAAGCATCATTCAGTACAACGGCGAGCTGAGCTCGTATTGGGTCTACATAGTCATCGGCGGGCTGATGCTCATATTCATCGGCATCCAGAGCCTCGTCGCTTCCTGGAACGCCGCTGCGATCGGCCGGGCGCGGTACGGCGGCACCATGGCGCCCAAGATCCAACCGATCTGGTACCGGCGGAAGGGCGTTCGCAAGGCCGCGCTCGCGGCAGTCATAGCGGCCGCAACTCTGGTTTCTGTGAGCGTTGTCTTCCCGCTCGTCCTGCCCGGCAATTCGGGCCCGAGCTGCTCTCTCAAATCGATGAGGCCCGACCAAAACGGCGCCCTGGTAGCCAGCAACGCCGTGATCGTTTACGAGCGCAACGGCGGCAACGCCTGTGTCGACGAGTTGTTTGCGATCTACGCAGATGGCAGGGTCGTCACCGACCTGGGCGCCGGCAATGTCAAGAACTCACAGATCACGACAGATCAAGTGAACGCACTTGTGAAGCAGATCAAGGATCTCGGGTTCTTCAATCCGGACTTCCTCACCACCTCCCATACGCCTTGCGCGGCCTGTTACCGGTACTCGTTGACAGTCCTCGACGGAGGTACGACCAAGACCGTCGGCGCGGTCGACGGCGGCATCGACGCGCCGTCCAACTACTGGGTCATAACCGCGCACCTGTCCCAACTCCTGTACAGCGGGAGCAAGTGATGAGAAGCCACTGGATGAGTCCACGGAAGGTATTGGCCGTCGTGGCGATCCTCGGACTGTCGGTCACGGGGTGCGGCTACATCGTCCCGCCGCCCGAATTCGGTAGCCCCACGCCGGTCATTGTGGACAAGGGTTGGGCCGGGATCGTGAATGGCGTTTCGCAGGCCAACGGCGCTCTGCATGTCGATCTCTCCATCGTCAACAACACCGGCGATTGGAGCGCTCTGAACGTCTCTGCTAGCAGGGCCCAGGTCATCGACTCGAGCGGAAGGTCCACCGGCTGCTCGAAGGTGTTCGTTGGAACATCGGTCTTCGTCAACGACGTCGGCTGGTACCTGCCGGCAGGGTTCGTGATGAAGGGCTACACGGGCGGCTCGGTCTCGGCGCCTGAGGTTCAGCTTTTGTACGTGGAGTGCGCCGGAGTTGCCACTGACGCGGCCCGTACGCTGAAGGTCGACTACACGTACATCACCGGCCCGTTCAACTACTACTCGGCGTCGCACAAGTTCGTCGGGACTCTGAACCTGGATCTTACGAAGGTTGTCGGTGACACCAAGTACCCGGTTGCGGAGAAGGTCCCGAGCATGGTCCTGAACAAGCCGGCAACGGTGATCGTTGGTATCAACCAATGCACGGTCCAGCTGGACACCGCGACACGCACGGCGACGGGCTTTGAGTTCGGCTGGGAGACCGGCAATCCGACCAACAGCACTTGCGCGGTCCGGATCGGGACCCCACCGGTGATAGGGGCCGATGGAATTCTGTATGGGTTCTATCGGAGTCCTCACCTGACGGACGTGCCCAGAACGCCGCCCGGCGCCAAATCCTTATGGACAACGAAGGTGACTGTGCCGAGTACCGTCACGGGCCTCTACATCTTGTTGCCGGTGGAGACGAAGCAAGACAAGTACTTCGTTGATCACGTGATCGACATATCGGACAAGTAACTGGGACCCAGCCGGCGGCGCGCCGGCGCGGAGTGCGAGCCGCCGGCCGAGGTCCCCAGAAATGAAATGGACCATCAATCGAACGCCGTTTGGTAAGGCGCGCCCTTTGGGCGGGCACGAGCCGGCCGGCAGAACACGGGGAGCAGGTAGTTGAAGGCCCTGAGCGAATTCGAGGTCTGGTTCCTGACAGGCAGTCAGGACTTGTACGGCGAAGAGACCTTGCGGCAGGTTGCCGCCAACTCCGAGCGCATTGCCGCGTTTCTGAACGAGGCCGCGGCTATTCCGGTGAAGATTGTGTATCGGCCGGTCGTCAAGACCTCCGAGGGAATCGCGGCCGTTTGCGTGGAGGCGAGCGCCTCCGCGAAGTGCGTCGGCGTGATCGCCTGGATGCACACCTTCTCGCCGGCGCGTATGTGGATCAACGGCCTATCGATCCTGACGAAGCCCTTGCTGCATCTGCACACGCAGGCCAATCGCGATCTGCCCTGGGGCGAGATCGACATGGACTTCATGAATCTCAACCAGGCCGCCCACGGCGACCGTGAGTTCGGCTTCATGGAGACGCGCCTCGGCGTTGCCCGCAAGACCGTGGTCGGGCACTGGCAAGACCCGTACGTTGCCGATCGAATCGGCGCCTGGAGCCGGGCCGCGTGTGGCTGGCATGAGGCCCATCACCTCAAGGTGGCCCGGTTCGGCGACAACATGCGCTGGGTGGCCGTGACCGAAGGCGACAAGGTGGAAGCCCACATCCGTTTAGGTACTGCCGTCAACGGCTACGGGATGTCGCACCTGCTGGCGGCGGTGGCCGGAGTTCCCGAGTTCGACGTCGATGACTTGGTCGCGACCTATGACTCCGAGTACACGATGGCGCCGGAGCTGATGATTCATGGGGCCCGTCGTGAAGATCTCAGGAGCGCAGCTCGGATCGAGGTCGGGCTGCGGTCCTTCCTCTCGGATGGCGGGTTCGGGGCCTTCACAGACACATTCGAGGATCTGGAAGGGATGAGCCAGCTGCCGGGTATCGGCGTCCAGCGTCTCATGGCCGATGGCTATGGGTTCGGGGCCGAGGGCGACTGGAAGACGGCCATCCTGGTCCGAGTCTTCAAGGTCATGGCCGAGGGCCTCCCCGGTGGGACCAGCTTCATGGAGGACTACACGTACGATCTCGCGCCGAGCGGGCCGACGGTTCTGGGCGCGCACATGCTCGAGGTCTGCCCGTCCATCGCGGCGGACAAGCCGCGCTGTGAGATCCACCCACTGTCGATCGGTGGCAAGGCCGACCCGGTTCGACTTGTGTTCGATGCGGCGCCCGGGCCTGCCTTCGTGACGACCATGGTGGACATGGGTGACCGGTTCCGGATAATCGCCAATGAGATAGAGATGATCGCGCCGCCGGCCCTGCCGAAGCTTCCCGTGGCGAGAGCCGTGTGGCGGCCTCTGCCGGATTTCCGGACGGCGGCCGAGACGTGGCTCATCGGCGGCGGGGCCCACCACACCGTTCTGACGATGGCGTTCGGTACGGAGGTGTTGTCCGACTTCGCCGAGATGGCCCACATGGAGTGCCTCACCGTTGGTGCAGACACCAGGACGGCGGACTTCAGGAACCAGATGCGCTGGAACCAGGCCTACTACCACCTGGCTCGCGGCCTCCGATGAGTGCACTCGAGGAACTCCGGCAGAGCGTTCTGCGAGCCAACCTGGACCTGGTGAGCGCCGGTCTGGTGACTCTCTCCTTCGGCAACGCCAGCGGAGTGGACCGCAATGCCGGAGTCCTCGTGATCAAACCATCCGGCGTGCCCTACGCCGAACTGCGGGCCGAGGACCTGGTCGTGGTGTCTCTCGAGGACGGCAGGGTAGTTGAGGGAGACCTGCGGCCGTCGTCGGACACCCCGACACACCTGCGCCTGTACAGGGACTTTCCGGAGATAGGTGGAGTGGTTCATACCCACTCTCCGTCTGCAGCCGCCTGGGCCCAGGCCGGTCGATCGATACCGGCCCTGGGCACTACCCACGCGGATCACTTCCACGGCCCCGTGCCGGTTACCAGGCAAATGACGCCGAGCGAAGTCGGCGGGGACTACGAAGCCGAAACGGGCGCTGTGATCGTTGAGGCGCTCCAGAAGCTGGGTTTGGCCCCGCTTGAGATGCCCGCCGCCCTTGTCAGGTCACACGGTCCCTTCACCTGGGGCCGAGATGCCGCCGAAGCCGTGGAGAATGCGACGGCGCTGGAGATGGTTGCCTTGATGGCCGCCCAGACCCTTGCCCTCTCGCCGGGGGTCGCGCCGATGCCGGACTACCTGCTGGAGAGACACCATCTCCGCAAGCACGGCCCCACTGCCTACTACGGCCAGCGGCGGCGATGATCGCGGCCAGCGGCCTGGTCGAGACGGCCCGCATCCACCGCCGGGGCGAGATCCGTGTGGCTATGGAAGCACCGCTTGGGATCCGGCCGGGTGAGGTCCTGCTCCGCGTTACGGCCGTGGGCCTGTGCGGTTCCGACCTGCATTGGTACGAGGAAGCCGGGATAGGCGATGCTCGCCTTGTGAGACCACTCGTGCTCGGCCACGAATTTGCTGCAGTCATAGCGGAAGGTCCGCGCGCCGGTCAGCGAGTGGTTGTGGATCCGGCCGACAACTGTGGTCGCTGCGCGCTCTGTGCCGCCGGCCGGACGAACATCTGCGAGGCGATCCGGTTCGCCGGCCACGGCAGCACGGATGGCGCACTGCGCGCTCAGATGAGCTGGCCGGCCCGGTTGCTTCACCCCATCGCCGACTCGATCACGGACGACGAAGCGGCGCTGCTGGAGCCTTTGGGCGTTGCCCTTCACGCCCTGGATCTGGCCGCCGTGACGCGTCGGGATCGAGTCGGTGTCTATGGTTGCGGGCCCATCGGGCTTCTGCTGGTCCAGCTGCTTCGTCGCGCAGGCGTGGCTGCGGTTGTGGCCACGGATCTTCTCGACCACCGCGTGACGGCGGCCAAGGCGATGGGTGCCACTCTTGCGTTCGCCGTAGACGGCAGGGACGGCGCGGATTTCACGCCCGGTCGCTTGCTGGCCCGCGAGCAGGCGGTTGATGTTGCCCTGGAGGCGGCCGGCTCAAATGCCGCGCTTTCGGACGCTTTGGCTGCCATTCGGCCTGGTGGGCGCGTTGTCATGGTGGGCATTCCGCAGGGAGATAGGACCGCATTCGAGGCCGGCGCCGCCCGGCGCAAGGAACTCGCCTTACTTCAATGCCGCCGAATGCTGCCGGCCGATTTGGACCGAGCCATCGAACTCGCCGCAGCGGGCAAGGTCAGCCTTTCGCCGCTGATCACACATCGCTACCCACTCTCGCGTGCCTCGGAAGCGTTCGAAACGCTGGCTGCCAGGAGCGGCCTGAAGGTCATCGTCAAAGCCTCAACCGATTTGATCCGTAGCGACCTGGAGGAGACCGGTGCCTGAGCCTCGCTACACGATCGGAGTTGACTTCGGGACCGAGTCGGCGCGCGCCGTTCTGGTGGATGTGGCCGACGGACGCGAGCTCGGGGTGGAGGTCTACCAGTACCGGAACGGCGTAATCGACGAGCGACTTCCGGCACCTGATCAAGATGTGATTCTCGAGCCGGATTGGGCTCTTCAGGATCCGAACGACTACATCGAGACGTTCAAACGGACGATACCGGGAGTGATCGTCCAGACGGGCATCGATCCCGCCCATGTCATCGGCATCGGCATCGACTTCACGGCTTGCACGATGCTTCCGACAACGGCGGACGGCACTCCGCTGTGCATGCTCGACACCTTCAGGAGCGATCCCCACGCGTGGGTGAAGCTGTGGAAGCATCACGCGGCCCAGCCTGAGGCCGACGACATCAATCGCTTGGCGGCCGAGATGGGGGAGGTCTGGCCGGCCCGCTACGGCGGCAAGATCTCGTCGGAGTGGTTCTTTCCTAAGGCGCTCCAGATTCTGCGCGAGGCGCCTGGTATATACGCCGCCGCCGACCGGCTAATCGAAGCCGCCGACTGGGTCGTCTGGCAGTTGACCGGCGTTGAGACACGCAACAACTGCACGGCCGGATACAAGGCCATCTGGTCCGCTGAGGAAGGGTTCCCGAGGCGGGAGTTCTTTGCCGCACTTGACCCAGCCTTCGCCGACGTCGTGGACACCAAGATGTCGCGCTCGATCCAGTTGCTCGGCCAGGTGGCGGGGCGTCTGTGCGATCGTGCGGCCGAGTGGACGGGCTTGCCTTTGGGCATCGCGGTGGCGGTAGCGAATGTCGACGCCCATGTCTCGGCGCCGGCCGTAACCGTCACCGAGCCGGGCACTCTCGTGGCGATCATGGGAACCAGCACCTGCCACGTGGTTCTGGCGGACGACGCCCCTGTCATCCCCGGCGCCTGCGGCGTGGTCCGGGACGGCATTGTTCCGGGCTTCTTCGGGTACGAAGCCGGCCAGTCGGCCGTCGGCGACATCTTCGCCTGGTTCGTGGACCACTGCGTCTCACCCGAGTACTTCGATCGAGCACGGGAGCGCAAGCTGACCGTTCATCAAGTCCTGGAGGAAGACGCGGCGTGTCTGCTCCCCGGGCAGTCTGGGTTGCTCGCGCTCGACTGGTGGAACGGCAATCGTTCGGTTCTGGTCGACGCCGATCTGTCCGGATTGATGATGGGCATGACCCTGGCTACGACGTCTGCGGAGATGTACCGCGCGCTGATCGAGGCCACGGCGTTTGGAACGCGGGTGATCATCGAAGCATTCGAGCGAGGCGGCGTCCAGATCGACCGAGTCGTTGCCTGCGGCGGGTTGCCCGAGCGCAATCGGCTCCTTATGCAGATCTACGCCGACGTCACCGGCCGCTCGTTCAGATTTCCAACCACGAGCCAGACGCCGGCTCTGGGATCGGCCATGTTCGCCGCGGTTGCGGCCGGGCCGGCGGCCGGGGGCTACTCGACGATCGCCGAGGCGGCGGCTCAGATGGCGCATCTTCGGGAAGAGGCCATCCACCCCATCGAGGTCCATAGGGCGGCGTACGATGTTCTGTTCGGAGAATATCTTCGGCTTCACGACCTCTTTGGCCGAGGTGGCGATCCCGCGGTAAAGACGCTGAAACGTCTCCGCCTTGAGGTGATTGCCGAGGCGGCGCGCTCGTAGCCCCCTTCGGCCGAACCGGGCCGGCCCGGTTCGGCCGTGTTTCGGTGCCGGGCGACAACGCAGGGCGCCATTGCGGGCAGATTGGCCCGTTGCCCGTACCGTGCGGTTGGTGCCATGGCACCGTTCGAGTCTGCCGGAGTGGATTTCATCGCCAGGCCGCATGTGCCGGAAGACCTTCTGCAGCGCGTCTGCGCCGCCATCGACAGGTCGGCGGCCGGCCGGGGCTGAACGTGGGTCCGGCGCCGGGGTCCAACCGTCCCCACCGTGTCCGTCCGCTCGGCTGAGGGCTACGGTCCAAGCGGCAGGGTTGGGGCCGGAGCCGTCCGTGTAACATTCACGAGCCATTAGTGGACAAATCCCCGGCTTAACGGTGCGCCCGATCGGTGTGTGCTGCGCCGGGCATCTCAGGAGAAGAACCGAATGCCCCAGGTTGCCGGCTCCGTCAAGGAGCTCATCGCCGCCCTCAACGGCATCGTCAAGATCGAGGCCGACGGCCTCAAGGTCGTCGACGCGGATGCCCTCAAGACGCGCGGCATCTACGACGTCATCTGGTCCGCCACGTTCAGCGAGGATGAGGCCACTGTCGAGGCCGCTCGCTGGATCGTCTGGGAGGCCAGCCAGGCAGTGGGTTGCCCCTCCGCCTCCATCCAGGAGCTCTACAACGCCCGCGCCCGCGGCGATTACGAAGGCATGACCGTTCCGGCCATCAACCTTCGCGCCCAGACGTTCGACATGGCTCGCGTCATCCTCGAGACGGCCATGAAGAACGACTCCGCGGCCGTCATCTTCGAGCTTGCGCGCTCGGAGCAGACCTACACCTACCAGCGCGTGTTCGAATACGCGACCAGCGTTCTCGCCGGTGCTATCGCCGCCGGTTTCGTCGGCCCGGTCTTCATCCAGGGCGACCACTACCAGTTCAACGCCAAGAAGTACGCGGCCGATCCGGAAAAGATGACAGAGGAGATCCGCAAGGGTTGCCGCGACGCCATCGCCGCCGGCTACCGCAACATCGACATCGACAGCTCCACCCTGGTGGACCTCTCCTTCGAGACTCTGGAAGAGCAGCAGCGCCAGAACTACCTTCGCGCGGCCGAGTTGACGGCCCTCATCCGCACTCTCGAGGTTGACGGCGTGACCGTCAGCGTCGGCGGCGAGATCGGCGAAGTCGGCAAGGTCAACAGCACCCCGGCCGAGCTGAAGGCATACCTCGACGGCTACCGCGCAGAGCTCGACAAGCGAGCAGCCGGCGCGATCGGCCTCTCGAAGGTTTCCGTCCAGACCGGCACCAGCCACGGCGGCACCCCGCTCGCCGACGGTGGCGTGGCCGAGGTCGCTCTCGACTTCAACGTCTTGACGGCTCTTTCCGCCGTTGCTCGCGAGTACGGTCTCTCCGGTGCAGTCCAGCACGGTGCCAGCACCCTGCCGGACGACATGTTCCACAAGTTCCCGGCCACCGGCTGCGCCGAGATCCACCTTGCCACGGGCTTCCAGAACGCTCTGTACGAGCACCCGGCATTCCCGGCCGAACTCCACAAGGAGATCGAGGCCTGGGTCTTCGCCAACTGCCAGGACGAGCGCAAGGAAGGCCAGACGGACATCCAGTTCGTCTACACCGGCCGCAAGAAGGCGATCGGCCCGTTCAAGCGACAGCTGTGGGACCTGGCCACCAAGGACCAGATCCTCGCCTCGCAGGCCGCCAAGGTCGACTTCCTCTTCAAGCAGCTCGGAACCCCCGGTAGCCGCGCCCTCGTCTTGAAGTACATCAAGCCGGTCGAGTTCCACCAGCCGATCCCGGCCGCCGTCAAGGCTGCCATCTAGGCTTTCACTGGTCGCAAATGAGAAGGGCGCCCCGCGAGGGGCGCCCTTCTTGCTGGGAGCGAAGAGCGGTGCTGCGGCGCTTGGGTGCTCAACGACGCTCAGGGAAGCACTAAGTAGCGGAGTTCTTCCACCCGGCGCCAAAGAGCCGGCCGTCATAGGGGTTCTGGCCGGACGAGTAGTCATCCACGTCAAACATCGAGCCGTGACGATCCGTCAGAGTGGCCGCGGCCACGCGCTTAGTGCTTGCGTGGGCGTCATTGAGCAACCTGTGTGTTGCCCAAGTCGCGGCGCGGCACCGCGTTTCTGCCTAATGACAGCCCCGCGAACACGCTCCGGAAGTTCGGCGCGGTTGGGGCGACGTCGGCGACCAAATCAAAGGTGGTCTATGCCGAATGCAAACCCTGGCGGTCTTTCGGCAGGATCAAGGTGCCTCGAAGGGTCGGATTCGGCCGGCAGAGGGGTTGCGGACGCCTTCTGGCGGCTCGGATTCCGTTCCGGGTTCGCTCCACGGTCATTAGGCAGAAACCGGGCCGGCTCATTTCGGACCAGTACCCGCGCCGCAGCCAGCAGGACGGGCGTGTGCATCGCCAGGGCGTCGCCCAGTTCGACCCGGTCTTCCGGGCGCGCGGATGCGATCGGCAAGCTCGAGCCGGGGCGAGGTCCGACGGCTGTCACGGGTAGCACTGGCAGATCAATGGCATCATCCACAACCATACAGAGGCGGCGCAGCCTCCGAACGGGTGGGTTTGCGGCGAGGCAATCTCGTCGCGCCTCACCTCCGGATCAGCCCGCCGTGGTAGTACAGCTCGTAGACGGTCTTGCCGGCGCTGTCTATCCACTCGCGGCCCTGGAACCAGGCGGCGTCGCCGCGGCTGGCATCCTGGTAGTGGAAGTCACCGTCGGTGGCTTGGAAGCCGCCCAGGAATCGGCCCTCGGCATACATGAGGGTCAGGCTCGATTTGATGACATGGCCCGCCCGTTCTGCTGTGATCAGATCCGGCTCCAGGATGTGCCCGAAATAGTTCTCCGCCCAGACCGGCCGCCCGCGCCAGTAGACGACTTCCTCGCCCACGAAATCGGCCCCGCCGAAATATGTGTCGTGATAGGCGAAATCGCCGGCCGAGAATTCGAGATCGTGCGAGCCGGGCCGCAGCGGATCCGCGGGCGCGCCGCTGCCGACGTACGTCTGCCGCTTGGCCGCGACGATGAAGGAGTTCAGGTCAGCAAGTGGCAGTTGATCCAATCGATCCTCCGCAGGTCAAGGATGGCAGGCGAGCCCGCAGACAGGCGTAAGCGAACTCGCCTGCGGCCAGTCTCGCAAGTCGTTGTGACAGCTAGCGTGTCACAGCCAAAAGGCGGCCGGGCACAACTATCTACGCGACCGAAAGGACCTTGGCGTCATCGATCCGGAAGGTGGGGTGGTCCTCGGCGTCCGGAAGCCGTTTGAAGGCCGGTTCGATCCTCTCTCCCGCCTGCGTTCGGTAGGCGGCGATGGCTCGATCGCGCTCCAGGCTGTCAACCTCAACCGCGAGGAACGACTCGATCAGTCCGTGGGAGCGCAACCGGCCGCACCCGGCCTTTCGCAGATTGAGGACCCAGTGTGTTTCTCCGCGCGGAGACACCAGGTAACGGCTTCCGCGCACCTCGACCGGTTTGCCGATCGGCACGCTTCGGGGATTGCCGCTGCTTCGTCCGATGACGGTCAGCACGGGAACCTTGCCCGACCGAATCGCCAACGGGCCGATGACAAATTTCATGAAGAAGCTGGGTTTGAGGTACGCCCTGGCCACCTAATGATCCTCCTCAGGGTTACGTCCGGTAATCATGACTTCTTGCCGCCCGGTCGTCGGCCGCAAACCGCCGGCGACTCACCGAGCCGCGTCCCCTCCGCTACGATCGAGCAGCCCGGCGAGAGCCCCTCGCCACGGCCGCTTGACATAGGAGCAACACATGGTCAGCCCCACCGCCTCCCAGTCCGAACTGCTCCGCTGGCGCGACACGGCGCTCTCGCTCGCCGACGAGGCCGACAAGATGGCCCTGGCCGGGTTCCGGCGCGACGTCAAGGTGACCGCCAAGCCGGACAAAACGCTCGTCACGGAGATCGACCAGTCGATCGAGCGGATGATTCGCAGCCGCCTCAACAGCGAGTACAAGGGCGCGGGAATCGTCGGCGAAGAGGAGGGGACCGAAGCGGCCGGCGCCAGCGTCTGCTGGTACGTCGACCCGATCGATGCCACTCACAACTTCGTCCGCGGGATAACCGTGTTCGCCACGTTGCTGGCGGTCTCGCTGGATGGGGAACTCCAGATGGCCGTGGTCAGCGCGCCGGCCATGCGCGAGCGCTGGGTCGCATGGAAGGGTGGGGGAGCGTGGCGCGGCTCGGAGCGGATCCACGTCAGCCAGGTCGGGACAATCGAGGAGTCGCAAATTCTCTACGGCAGCCGCCGCGCGGACGTGCAGTCCGGCGAGATGCCCGGCTTCGACGCCGTGATGGACGCGGCCTGGCGGACAAGGGGTTTCGGTGACTTCTGGGGCCATATGCTCGTGGCGGAAGGTTCCGCCGAAGGGATGCTGGAAACCGGCGCGCATCCGTGGGACTGGGCGGCGCCGCTGGTGATCGTGGAAGAGGCCGGCGGCCGGTTCACCACGGCAACCGGCGAGCGGGTCATCGACGGCGCCTCGGCGGTCGCCTCAAACGGCCTGATCACGGACGAACTGCTGCGCCGCCTCAGGGCCTAGAGGGCACCCGAGCCCGGGAACCTGCGCGCGCTCGGCTGTTCGAGATGCGGCGCGACCGTTAGACTCGTTGTCACACGCAGGTTCTATCTGCCGTGCCCGCACATTCGGAGGCCGATCATGGGCGACAAGACCCCCAAGCATCCACCGAAGGTGAAGAAGCCGAAGCCGGTCACAACTCCCACCAAGGGAGCATAGGTGGCCCAGAAAGAAGCGCGGCCGCAGCCTGCCGCTGCTGCTCGTCGTTTCCGGCACCGCGAAATCAAGCTTGCCGAAGGGGGCAAGTTCGTTCTTCGCGGCGATGGCTCGATAACGCAGACGGATGCCGCGGGCGAAACCGTGGGCAACTGGGCTTTGAGCGACCCGGATTGGGCGAACCACGCTATCCGATTCGGCCTGCAGCCACAGCCAACCACTGTGGCCCCGGCAAGCCGCCGCGAAGCCGCTCCGAGGCCAAACGACGGGTAGGCCTCCCGGCTTAGTAGCATCTACGCCGGATAGTTAGCCAACTCGCACGCTGGAGGTCTCATGGTCGCGCCGGTCGGTCCCGTCGTCTTCGTTGGTGCGCGGCTGCTCGACGGCCGGTCCGCCGATGCGATCACCGACGGCGTGCTGGTCACGGACGACAAGGGACGCATTGTGGCGGCCGGTCCGGCTTCGGGCGTTTCCGTACCCAAAGATGCGGAACGCATCGACGCCACT
Organism: Candidatus Limnocylindrales bacterium; assembly: GCA_036385235.1. GTDB lineage: Bacteria > Chloroflexota > Limnocylindria > Limnocylindrales > CSP1-4 > Fen-1039. The sequence continues at coordinate 21,114 of DASVKT010000064.1, forward strand.
GGACTGACGGTTCTGCCGGGCATCATCGACTGCCACGTCCATCTGAGCTTGCGCCTGGAGCCGGTTGCCGAGCAGGTCCAGCGATCTGCCACAGACTTGACGGTGCGGGCGCTCCTGGCCGGGCGCGACTTCCTCGAGGCGGGCGTAACCACGATCCGCGATGCGGGCTACACGCCGGCGGGGATCAAGCGGGCGTTCGCATCCGGCGCATTCCCGGGGCCGCGAACGCAGGTCAGTTGCACTCCGCTCTCGCAGACCGGAGGGCACGGCGACGGCTGGACTCCGTCCGGGGCCATCCTCGAGACGGAAGTCAGCGACCTCCCGCCGGGCATCGCCGACGGCGTGGACGCGGTGCGCCGCGCCACTCGACTCCAGATCCGGGCCGGCGCCGACTGGATCAAGGTCATGGCAACCGGTGGCGTGCTTTCGGCCGCCGATACTCCGGATGCCAGCCAGTTCACGATCGATGAGATGCGAGCCATCGCCGAGGAGGCGAAGGCTGCCGGCATCAAGGGCACGCTGGCTCACGCTGAGGGCACGGCCGGAATCAAGAACGCGTTGCGAGCGGGGATCACCAGCATCGAGCACGGCGACTTGATCGACGACGAAGGCATCGATCTGATGCTGGAGCGCGGTGTGCCGCTCATTCCCACGTTCAACATCAACTTTGCCCTGATGGACTCGGAACGTGTGGCACGCGGAGATGTGCCGCCCTGGGCGATCGAGAAGATGACCTACCTGTTCAACAAGCAGCAGGTGAACTTCCGCCATGCGGTAGAACGCGGCGTGAAGATCGTTATGGGCACCGACAGCTTCAGCGGCATGTACCCGCCCGCCGAGTTGGCCTACATGGCCGAATACGGGCTCGGGGCCTTCCGCGCGATCCAGGCGGCGACTTCCGATGCGGCGGCGTTGCTCGGCCTGGCGGACCAGGTTGGAACGCTCGAGACGGGGAAGATTGCGGATCTGATTGCCGTGACCGGCGACCCGCTCGCGGATCCGGAACTGTGGCGCGATCCGGCCCGGATCGTATTCGTCATGCAGGGCGGGCGTGTCGTGGCAGACCGCCGCGGGGCCTAGCCGGCGATGCTTGGCTGGAGCGGCTTCCTGCTGGACGTCTGGCTCGCCGTCAGCGGCGCGGCGCGGCGGTGGCTGAGTCGTCCGTTCCGGGCGCGCGGCTTGTGGCGGGCTCTCCCCGGAGATCTGATGGGCTTCATCATCATGCGCGGCTGCGGCATCGCCGCGCCAACGCGCGAGGTTCGTGTGGGTGACGTCATCGCAGCGCTGGTGGAGGATCCGCGCGTCGGGTATTGGTTCCGAGCGCACCTCATGCCCGTCCGGGCCCAGACGATGGGCCGATACGTGTTTGCTCGCAGCACCGTCCCGCCGGACATCCTGGCCCACGAGTGCGAACACATTCGGCAGTGGGAGCGGTTTGGGCCGTTGTATCTGGTGACGTACATGGGCTCTTCTGCCGTGGCCTGGCTGCGCGGAGGGCGGCCTTACTGGGACAACCATTTCGAGGCCGCGGCCCGGAAGAAGGCCCAGGACGAGACGGCGGCGAGGAGCTAGCCGTGGAACTGCTGAGCAAAGTCGTGGGCCCTGTGGGCACGAACGTGTACGTGCTGGCGGACTCGGCCACGCGCGAGGCCATCGCCATCGACACGGCCATTCCGTGCCTTGTCTGGGTTACGGGTCTGCTCCAGGAGCGAGGTTGGACTCTGAAAATGATCGTTTCCACTCACGGCCACTGGGACCACGTCGGCGACAACGCCGCGGTCCAGGCCTGGAGCCGTGAGCAGGCGGCACGCCTGGCCGGCCACGCCGATGCCGCCGAGTCGGACGCCGGCGGGGCCGAGTCGGACGCCGGCGCGCCGATCGCCGTTCACTCGCTGGACCACCACATGCTTGTCCACCCCGATCCGCTCTTCGCGCCCTTCGACATCCCGCCGAGCGTTCCTGCAGTCGAACTGGCGGAAGGCGGTCACATCAAGTTCGGCGAGATGGACCTTCAGGTGCTCCACACGCCGGGCCACACGAAGGGTTCTGTCTGTCTGGTGGAGCAGGAGTCCGGGTTGCTCCTGGCGGGCGACACGCTGTTCGCCGGAAGCTGGGGCCGGACGGATCTGCCGGGCGGTTCGGAAGAGCAGATGGTCGATTCGCTCGGGCGACTCGCCGGCCTATCGGACGGTCTGCGTGTCCTACCCGGACATGGCCCGGCTACGACAATCGCCAAAGAGCGCTTCTGGCTGGAGCAGGTCAAGGCCACGCAGCGTCTGCCACGCTGAGCGCCGACTCGGCGCCCACTGAGCCGCCCACAGACGAAACCCGACCAAAGCCGTAGGATATCAATCGGAGTCGCGCCGGCCGGATGCGCGCCACACGATTCGAGGAATTCGCCCGCATGCCCACACTCACCGAAGCCGCCGTCCTCAAGGCCCTCGCCACCGTCCAGGAACCGGAGCTGGGTGGAAACCTGGTCGCCCGGAACATGATCAAGGACCTCGTGATCGACGGCTCCAGGGTGTCGCTCACGATCGAGTTGACGACGCCGGCATGTCCCCTCAAGGACGAAATCGAATCCAGGGTGAAGGCCGCCCTTGAGCCCATCGGGGTCGAGGAGCTCGTCGTCGGCTGGAGCTCTTCCGTTCGTCGCGCGACGCCGTCGCCGCTGACGCCGCAGATGTTGCCGGGCGTGAAGAACATCATCGCGGTCGCTTCGGGCAAGGGCGGAGTAGGTAAGTCCACCGTCAGTGTCAACCTGGCCGTGGCGCTTGCCCAGACCGGCGCGACGGTCGGCCTGTTGGACGCGGACATTACCGGCCCCAACATTCCGATGATGATGGGCGCCGAAGGCCAGCCGGCAGCCGGCGAGTCCGGCAAGATCACGCCGATCATGGCCCATGGGGTGAAGGTCATCTCCATCGCCTTTTTCCTGCAGGAAGGCCAGCCGGTCGTATGGCGCGGGCCTCTCGTGGGCGGCGCGATCCAGCAGTTCCTCCGCGACGTGGATTGGGGCGATCTGGACTATCTCGTCGTGGACCTGCCGCCCGGCACCTCCGACGCCCAGCTGACCCTGGCCCAGTCCGTTCCGATCAC
>DASVKT010000065.1:0-9554 GCA_036385235.1 Candidatus Limnocylindrales bacterium
GGCGCCAGAGGCCCGGCGCGGGCGGTGCGGGCGCGGCGGCGCGGCGGCCCGGCGCGCGCCAAGCCCGGCGCGGCGGTGCGTGGCGGGCGCGGCCGTCGCGATTCCCGCGCCCTCGCCCATGCGGCGATCTCGCAGTTCTCTCGCTGTCGTGAACACGCAGCCCGAGTCGTGGCCCGGGAAGCATGGTTTCGCTGCCGACGAGCAATGCGAGCCTGCTTCGAGACCCGGATGACACACAAATCGCCGATGAATCTCGGGCTTGAGCGGCTCTTCGGGCCGGGCACCTCGTGGCGACCACCATCCTGTTCACGACAGAGAGAAAGTTGCGAGAACGGATGCGCCACCAGGCCGACGCTCTGCTCGATGCCCTCATCCTGTTCACGACAGAGAGAACGTTGCGAGAACGGGCCGGGCCGTTGACAGCCGCGGCCCCACAACTGCGCAGGTTCAAATGGGGGTAGCACGGAAGCAAGAAGTTGGCCGAAAGGTCGTCTTGCGACCGACCTCCGGCATAGCGCCACGCTTCCGGTGAGCGTGGAATTGGCGGATCAGCCCGGCATAGCGCCACGCTTCCGGTGAGCGTGGAATTGGCGGATCAGCCCGGCAGCGCGGCCTGCGCGGCGGCAGGACGGCCCAATCAGTTCCACTCGTGCTTTGTGGGTTTGAATCTGCATAGTTGTTCGATCTGCCACCACTCGACCGACACGCCACTCGACCGGCCGTCGCTCAACCATTACCGTCGGCAGCGTCTGCCAATCGCGGTCGTCTGAAACTACCAACCCCTCGCCCAAGCAACGATCAGAAGCAAACCGAGAAGTGCGCCGACCCAGACGGCTGTCAGCAGGAACATGGCCGCCATGCCGATGACATGGCGGAGATCGCCGGCAGATGGCTCCTGGCCAGCTTGCGGATGAATCTCCCCAGCATGACCGTGCAGATCAGGTAGATTGCGAGACTTCGATCAAGACCGGGCCCTGGCCGTCCACGGCGACATACCACGTGTGGCCATTCCAATCGGTCTCCAAACTGGTGCCCGCCTCGCTCGGGAAAGCCACCGCCTCTCCCGCCATGCCGCCCGGCGTCACCACGATCGCCAGGCCCGCATCCTGAACGAGCACTACTGATCCGTCGGGACGAACCATCAAGGTGCGCCCAGTCAGATCGGTCGTTTGCTCGAGCTTGCCGTTTGCGTCCAATACGAGGAGCTGGCCATCGCGAAGGTAGTAGATGACACCATCGCCGACCACCAGATCTGTGTCGCCTTGCGCGCCCGCGAGATCGGCCGGGATGGCGACAGTTGAGACCCGCATCGACGCGTCCACTCGCGTCAGGGCGGCAGTGTTAGCTCGAGCGAGAAGAACCGATGACCCGTCGGCGGCAATCGCCACCGGGACGCTACCCCAGGTCGGTCCGTCGGGCGATATCCGGACACTGGTGACGGCCTGGGTCGTGACGTCGAAGCGGACCAGCAGGGACGACTCCATCACCCACAGCGCTCCCGAGTCATCGAGCCGCGCCTTGACTCTCTCGCATGTGAGCTTGTTCCCGGGGATCGTCCAGTTCTCCGTCTTTGCGGTCTTCGGATCCCACCGGTACACGGCCGAGGCTTCGCCCCCACATCCCACCTTCGCGAACCAGAGAACCCCCTGTTTCTGATCCCAAACCAGATTCGTCCCATCTACTTCGAATTGGTCGGGAAGCCGCGCTACGACGCGGTATGTCGAGCCCGGAGGCGGAGTCATGGTACCGGCCAGGTAGCTCCAGTTGATCGCGACGTTCAGGTATCTGCGATGCCAGTCCGGGCCGGCGATGCAGATGTCATTTGTGCCTGGATTGGGCTGGTGCGTCGTTGGACCGGACAGGATCATGAGTTCTGATTCGACCGGACTGGAGCCTTTGAAGATGACGACGAGCACCGGATCGGTCTTCTCGAGGTCGAGCTGGAACCCGAGAGAGGGCAGCCGATTGCGGTAATCGCTGGCATGTCCGAGCGAATATGCCGTCAGGACCTCTACCTCGGAGGTTGCTCCCCGCAGGCATACGTTTATGCCGGGGTCGGTCCCCCAGACCTCGGGACCGGGCAGGCCCGAGCTCGCGACGACGGCCGACTTGGATGGCGCCGCGGACGGGGCGAAAGGCGACGAGGCGGCGGCCGAAGGTGGCCGATCGGTCGAAGTCGCCCCAGACCTCGACGGAAGGCCGGCTGCGATTACAAGCCCCACCGATGCGACGACCGCGATCGCCGCTACGAGACCAAGGGCCGGGCCGGCGCTTCTCCGTGCTGGGCGACGGCCGGGAAGCGATCGGGCGAACGCGTCGATTCTGGCGACGTCCATCTCGTCGTGTTGACTCTGCGATCGGAGTACATCCGTGAGCGCAGCTTCGAAGTTGTCCGGGCGTCCAGGCTTCTCCATCACTGTTCCCCCATGAGGTACACGGCGCGCAACCGGCTTACAGCCTTGTTGAGACGGGACTTGACCGTGCCCTCTGGGATGGACATGGCCACTGCGGTTTCTGCGGTTGAATACCCGGCCACGTACCTCAGCCCTAGAACCGCCCGGTCGCGTGGATCGAGCTTGCCCAACGCGTCGGCCAGCCTGGCTCGCTGAGCCTGGTCGTGGAAGCCGCCATCTGTGCCTTCGTCTGCTGTCTCAAGATCCACGAGCCGCAGACGCTTACGGTTGTTTGAGTGCCTGATGGCAGCCCGGATCACGTGTGTTCGAAACCAAGCTGGAAAAGCAATGGGGTCTCGCAAGGCGCCCAACGACTTCCAGGCCGACATAAGCGCATCCTGCACCGCGTCGGCTCCGTCCGCCGATGAGCCCGTAATCAGAGTGGCCATTGAAAGCGCCGCGCTCAGGCTGGGCCTTACGAGGTCCCCGAATGCTTCACCGTCACCCCGAGCCGCAGCGGCAACACGCCGATGCAGCTCAGACTCAGAGTGATTGTCCAGGATCATTTCCACGTCATTAGGTGCAATCCGGGCATCAATTGGTTCACGCCTTCTTGGTCTTGCGCCGTCCATCGCCCGGCGGGGGAACTTTGGCCCTACCACCGGCGCGACTCAATTTCCTCCGTCGCGATCCGCCGCTGTCGGCGCGTCCCCGCTCGCTACCCAGCCCGGCGCGGCGCCACGCCAAGCTCGGCACTATCCAGCCACACCGTGAACGGACCCTCGTTGATCAGATCAACTTGCATATCCGCCCCGAAACGGCCCCTCTCGACCGGAACGGCCGTCGCCAATGCGTTGCAGAAGGCATCGTAAAGCAGTTCGCCCGAAACGGACCCCGCTGCACCTGTGAAGGAAGGGCGTCGCCCGCGGCGTGCGTCGGCAAAGAGCGTGAACTGGCTCACGACCAGAGCTGAACCGCCGACCTCGACGATCGACAGATTCGTAAGCCCATTCTCGTCGGCAAAGATCCGAAGCCCGGCGACCTTGGCCGCCATCGCTTTGGCGACCGACTCGTCGTCCTCCGGCCCGACGCCGAGCAGAATCATCAACCCGGCTCCGATCGCGCCGATCGATCGGCCATCAACCCTGACTTCGGCCCTGGAGACCCGCTGCAGCAGCGCACGCACCGCGCGCCGCCTAGCGGCTGATCAGACCCGCGGCTGCGCGCCACAGGCCGCCCAGGATGGCCAGCCAGGGCAGGAGATACAGCGCGTTCTGCGGCCCAATGACCCAACCGAATGGGTTCAGGCCGAAGGCGATGCTCGCCCCGAGGGCAGCGGCGACAAGGCCCTGGATGACGAGTGGCCAGCGGACCCGCCGGTGAAGGCGCCTCAACGGACCGACTTCACCCTCTTCCTCGACCGCGGCCTCGATCTCCTCGTCCGCGATCTTCGCCATGAAGCGACGGCCCCAAGCAGGAGCGTGCATCACCACGAAGTAGGCGAGGCACGCGTAGCCGACGCCACCGATGATGTCCACCAGCCAGTGTTCGCCCAGATAAATGATCGCAAACCAGATGCATGCCGTGTAGGCCAGCATGAGGAAACCGGCCTTCCCGAATGCCCGCCGTGCGAAGAGGAAGGCCAGAAACGGGTAGGCGGCGTGCAGAGATGGGAACGCGGCTACGTCGTTGGAGCTGATGCCGTACACGTTCTGATACGAGAAGAAATAGTTGCCGAAGCCGAAGAGACTCTCGAGGCCCTGGAAGCCGGTGTCTCGCAAGTGGAGGATGCCGCTGACATTGCCGTGGGCCTGAGCCCACCACGGCGGCGCCACGGGCAGCAGCAGGTACGTCACGAAGGCCGCCATCGACAGGACGATGAGCGCAGCGACGAAGTCGTAGTAGACGCTGCGCTGGCGAACCCACAGCAGGAAGCCGACGACCAGCGGCAGCGGGAAGTGCAGGAAATAGAAGATGATCGAGAGGGTGGCAATCGGATCCAGTGCCCCGTTCTGCTGGCTCCAGACATCCCCATGATGGAGACTCTGGATCCAGGTCGTCGGCAGCTGGCCGAGGGGTGCGCTGATGGCCCGCTCCAGGGCAATGACGTCGTTCACGTGGATGGGCAGACCGAACTTGTCGGCGTAGCCGCGCATCAGTTCATAGGCGAAGAACAGGGCGATGAACGGGATCCAGTCGCGCAGGAAGAGGCGGCCACGGCCGAGGAGGATGGCCGCCAGACCGAGACCAACGACGACCACATCCGGCGTCACCGCGATGCCGCGGGCGATCATCAGGAACGAAAGCAGGATGGCGTAGGCCAGGATGCCGATGAGCAGCAACCGATCGTTGCGGCGGCCCAGGTGGTGGTGGGGATGATCGACGGTGACGATCTCGTCGACCTTCCCGTCCACGACTTCTTCGCTCACTCAGCCTCTCCTGCGTTTCTTTCCGTCTTCTTGCCCCCAGCCCGCCAAGCCCGATGGCCTTGATCGGCGAGCCCCTTGATCAGCTTGATTTCCTTCTCGATGTCCTGGCCCTTCTTCCAAAGGGTGGAACCGACAACGAGGATATCCACTCCTAGAGTGCCGCAATGCTCGGCCGTGTCGCGATTCACGCCGCCATCGACGTGAACTTCGCGCTGGGACGGCCGTTCGCCCGGCCGATCTCGGAACACCTGGTGGGCCGGATCTATCTTCTTGGCGGCATCGGCCATGAACTTCTGGCCGCCGAATCCCGGCTCAACGGTCATCACCATGACGATGTCGATCAGGTCGCGGTATGGGTCCAGGGCCGAGAGCGGAGTCGCCGGCTTGATCGCCAGGCCCGCCAGCCGGCCGGCCTTTCGAATCTTCAGCAACGTCGGTTCGATCGGCTCTTCGACTTCCACGTGGAAGGTGATGGAGTCGCAGCCGGCATCGATGAACTGGTCCATGTAGCGGCCCGGCTCGGAGATCATGAGATGGGCATCGAAGGGCTGCTTGCCGATCTGGCGCAGCTTCTTGATGATTCCCGGCCCAAAGGTGATGTTCGGCACAAAGTGGCCGTCCATGACATCCAGGTGGATTCTGTCCGAACCGGCCTTGAGCACCTTGCGGCATTCACTGCTGAGCTTGGACAGGTCGCAGTCGAGGATGCTAGCGCTGACCAGAGTCCGGTGAGCAGCCATCAACGAGGCTTCATGGTGCCGACGAACCCGGCCAGGCCGGCCGGCAAACTCTCGGCGCTGCGATTGCCCTGGAGCGCGATCTCGCTCTGGCGGACGATTTCCGTGCGGCGCTTGGCGACGGCGGGAGCGGGCGGCTCCCCGGCCTTGTCGGCGGCGAGCTGACCGCAAGCGGCTCCGGCGTCCTGGCCGCGATTGGATCGGATGGTGACGCCGATCCCGCCATGGCGGACTCTGGCCGCGAATTCGGCGACGCGCTCCGGCGAACTGGCAACCCAGGGCGTGTGCGCCACTGGGTTCATCGGGATCAGGTTGACGTGGGCCAGATCCCCGCGGAGAAGCTTGGCCAGGGCATCGGCATCGACTTCGGCGTCGTTCACGCCGGAAATCATCACGTACTCATAGCTCACGCGCCGGCCCGTTACGCGGGCGTGGTCGCGCGCGGCGGCAACTACCTCGCCCACCGGCCAGCGCCGGTTCAGCGGAACCAGGACGTCCCGGAGCGGATCGCGAGCGGCGTGCAGGCTAATCGCCAGCGTGAATTGCGGGCCCAGAGCGGTGAGGCGCCTGATGCCCGGCACCACGCCGGAGGTGGAGACGACCACATGCCGCGCCCCCAGCCCGAACTTGCGTGGGTCGGCCAGGATCTCCACGGCCTCCAGCACGCGGTTCAGATTGAGCAGCGGCTCGCCCATACCCATGAAGACGATGTTCGTCAGGTTGCGACCCGTCTTGGCGAGGCGTCGGGCGGCGTGGCGGACCTGGTCCACGATCTCCGCCGTCTCCAGGTCCCGCCCGAAGCCGAGTTCGCCGGTGGCGCAGAACGGGCAGCCCACGGCACACCCGGCCTGGCTGGAGATGCAGAGCGTGTGCCGCTCGCGATGCAACGGGCGTCCCTGGCCACCAAAACCGCGCGCCGGGTAGTGCATCAGGACGGACTCGATCAGCGACCCGTCGTAGAGCAGGTGCAGCGCTTTCTCAGTCATGCCGTTGTCGCCGACCTTGACCTCGTCCTCGATGATCGTGTCGACGCGGAACGCTTGGTCCAGCTTGGCGCGCAACGGTGCCGGGAGAGTGAGGATCTCGTCCGCGTCCTTGGCGTTGACCTTCCAGATGGCCTCTCTGACCTGCCGTGCCCGGTAGGCGGGCTGGCCCTCGGCCGCGAACCACTTCTCGAGATCCCTATCGTCCATGCCGCTCAGGCCGGGGCGGGGATCCGTGACCTTGCGGGCATCGCGGGCATCGCGGCGCGGCGGCCGCGGCGAGGCGGTCTGCGTCTCGGGTTCCGCGGCCTCGTCCCGGGCATCGCGGCGCGGCGGCCGCGGAGTGGCAGGATCCTGGCCCCGCTCTGCACTCTCGTCCCGGGCATCGCGGCGCGGCAGCCGCGAAGTGGCGGCCAGAGGCGCAGGCGTGACGGGATTCGCGCCGGCGTCCTCGCCGGTCGCGTCAGAAGGACTCACAGGCTCGCGATTATCGCATGCCGGGAGTGGCGGCGGCTGAAAGGGCGGCGGCGGGCTGTCGTCCGGGCTTTCAGCGCGGTTGCGGGCCGGCCCGTAACGTAGCGCCCACGCTCAACGGGGCTCGGCAGCGAACGAGTCGCCTAACCGGCCATTGTCGGCCGGCCTTCTCGCAACTTTCTCTGTGTCGTGAACACGCAATGCCGAGGCCGACTCTTCGGCCGCTCGATTGGACCGCGATCCGCCCCGGCGGCCGATGTCGATGAGGAAATCAACCGATTTTCGGACGTCCACGGCACATCGAGTACGTCAGGGCCGGCCTTCGCAGGCTCGACCGACCCGCAGACCGCCTACGAGTCCTATGTCGGCGTCCGTCTGTTCACAACAGAGAGAAAACTGCACCGATGGACGCCGCCGCGGACCTCAGCCTCACCCGAGCACAGCGGCCATGAACTCCGCCGGCGGCTGATATCGATGCTCCAGGACATAGTGGCAGATGAGGCTGGGAGCGATGTGTCGAGTGCCATCGTCCGCCGTCACGATGATCTCCCTGTCACCGAGCGCGATTTCGACCCCCGTCGACGTCAATCATCGTCCCGGATGCTCGGCGCTTCGAACGAACCGCGGGCGGGCAAAGGTCGCACTCGTGATAATCCCGCATCACATGGAACTGCGAGGTGACGCCCAGCTCAAGCAGGGCGAGCCAGAAGATCTGGTCTATGTCGCCGACCTCGAACGGATGCCCGCCTTCTAGCCATCCCACATTCCAAGCCTCGCCTTCATCGGGCCAGTACGACATGCCGTACTCGTATCGCGTGAGGTCGGGGTAGTAAGCCATCTCAGGCCGGCTCGACCACGCCCACTTTCGCCCCGACCAGCGCCGGATGCCCGCGCCGCAGGTCCGCGGCGGAGCAGCGGTTCTTGCCCGGCAACTGCACTTCGCCCAGAACCAGTCGCCCTTCGGCCGTGGCGATCGCAATCCCGTCACGGCCGTCAGCAACGATGCCGCCGGGAGCGTCGCCATCCCCGGCACCATCGACGCCCGCGGACCACACAATCAACCGCCCCACGACCGTCTCCACATACGCCCCCGGCCACGGCTGATACGCCCGAACCTTCCGCTCCAGCTCCACGGCCGAGCGCGAAGGATCAAGCCGCCCATCCTCGCGCCGCAGCGGCCGGGTCAAAGTCACTCCCTCCGCAGGCTGAGGCACCGCCACGAGCCGCCCCGTCAGCCACTCCGGCAGCGCGCGGCCCAGCAATTCGCCGGCCACAACAGCAGCCCGCTCCTCCAGCGTCACGGCGGTGTCGTCCGGCCGCACCTCAAGCAGCGCAGAGGCCACGATCGGGCCGGCATCCATTTCCTCCGAGACCACCATCAACGCCACCGCGGACTCGGTGTCCCCGGCCAGGATCGTGGCCGGAATCGGCGCAGCGCCACGCCATCGTGGCAAGGCCGAAGGATGCAGATTGAGGAACCCGCGGCCGGGCAGGTCCAGCAGCACGCGCGGAATGAGTTGCCCGTAGTCGGCCAGGATGATCAAGTCCGGCGCGAGGGCGGTCAGTTCGGCCACCGCTTCGGGCCGTCGAACCCGCACCGGCTGGAGGACCGGCAGGCCAAGCGAGCGCGCCCGGGCGGTAACCGGAGTCGGAGTCAGGATTGCCTTCCGGCCGACGGGTCGATCGGGCGCCGAAACGACGGCCTCGACCACAACGCCGGGCACGGCGATCAGCGCATCCAGAATCGGGACGGCGAACCCGCCGCTGCCGAAGAAGACGGCCCGGACCGGAGAAACGCCCCCCGCGGCGCTCAACCTACCGCGACGTGCGCCCGACTCGGTCGCCCTTCAACTTCCTCTTCCTCGTCCTCGCCCGCGCCGACTTCGATCAAGTCGTCCAGCGAGTCGAGGTAATCGATGTAGAGCTTGCCGTCCAGATGATCGAGCTCGTGCTGAAACGCCCTGCCCAGCAGCCCGGAGCCGGCAACCTTGAACTTCTTTCCGACGCGGTTCTGGGCCACAACCCAGACCTTTTCCTTGCGGGTCACGTAGGCAACATAGCCGGGGATGGAGAGGCAGCCCTCCAGATCGCGGTCCTCGCCGTCCGAGCGAACTATCTTGGGGTTGACCAGTTCGTAGTAATGGTTCTCCACGTCGATGACGCAGACGCGCTTGGCCTCACCGATCTGCGGCGCGGCAAGACCCGCACCCGGCGCGGCCCGCACGGTGTGCTTCAGGTCGTCCAACAGCTCGTGCAGGTACTTGTTGAAGCTGTCAACGGTCTCGCCCCTCAGCCGAAGCCGTGGGTCGCCAAGCAAAACAATCGGTCGGACACTCATAGCGCGAGAGTATACCGACCGGCCGATTTGCAGCATCCGGCCCGGTTGGGGTGGGCCGAAGAATGGGGCAGGCCGGGCGGCGGCCAGCGACCCACCTCAGGGCCGTCATCGGCGGCCCGTTCAGTCTCCACAAACTGAACGCGCGATTGGGGCCGGCGATTGGTAGCCGGAGGCCCCGAATACGGCCGCTCGGTGGCCCG
>DASVKT010000066.1:0-2777 GCA_036385235.1 Candidatus Limnocylindrales bacterium
CACGGCCCCGAAGCTATGACGTGGGCCCGGAATAGGGTAGGGTGGAACCATCGCGAGCATGCTCAAGACGAATGCGAGGAGGAGGAGCTTCAATGATCGAGCCCGAAGCGCGCCCTATTGGCCTGCCCCGGCTGAACGAGCGCGCCCCGCCATTCGAGGCGGTAACCACCCACGGAACCCTCAACCTGAGCGACTTCGAGGGTCGCTGGCTGATCCTCTTCTCGCATCCGGCCGATTTCACGCCGGTGTGCACCACCGAGTTCCTGGCCTTCGCGGAGATTTTTCCGCAGCTCCAGGAGCGTGGCACGGATCTGCTCGGGCTCAGCATCGACAGCGTCTTCTCACACATCGCCTGGGTCCGCAACATAGAGGAGAAGACCGGGGTCAAGATCCCGTTCCCTGTGATCGCCGACCTCAACAAGGATGTCGCCACCAAGTACGGCATGCTCATGCCGGGAGAGAGCAAGACGGAGACGTCGCGCTGCGTCTTCTTCATCGACCCCAAAGGCATCCTTCGGGCGATGATCTACTACCCGCTCTCACTGGGCCGGAACATGCAGGAGATCCTGCGCGTCATCGACGCGCTCCAGACTGCCACCGCGAACGGCGTCGCGACGCCCGCGAACTGGGTGCCCGGCGACAAGGTGATCGTCCCGGCGCCGAATACCCAGGAGGGCGCCGAAGAGCGTATGAAGGCCGGCTACGAGTGCACGGACTGGTATCTGTGCAAGAAGGAGCTATAGGTTCGTGGCCTGCGTGAATCCGGACGGGACCATCACGCCCTCGGCAATCGCGATCCTGACGGCTCTCCGCTCAGCCGATACGGCCGAACTGATCGTGTCGGCGACCGACTTGCCGCTCTTCCGAGTGCGCAGCGCGCTCCGGGAGCTCGTGGCGGCCGGCCTGGTGGCCGTCGTCGACGGCCGGCATCGCCTGACGGACGCGGGACTCGCCCGGCTCTGAAGAAGTCGTCACGATCTCGCGCCCGGTTTCGCGGGCGCGAGATCCAACTTCGGTACCGGCGGTTGAAGCCGGAGGATGGCCTCTCTCAGCCGTTCGCTTGTGCCGCGACCTTGCCTGCGGCCTGGGCGGCCGCTTCTGGATCGCCAAGGTAGAACGAGCGGATTGGCTTGAGGTCGTCGTTCAGCTCGTACACGAGCGGGATGCCCGTTGGGATATTGAGCTCGACGATGTCGGCGTCGCTGATCCCGTCCAGCTCCTTCACGAGGGCCCGCAGGCTGTTGCCGTGAGCGGCGATCAGAACGCGTTCGCCGCGGCGGATGGCGGGAGCGATGTCGTCTCTCCAGAACGGCAGCATGCGCGCAACGGTGTCCTTGAGACTCTCGGTGCTCGGGACGTCGGCCGGCGCGAGTCCGGCATAGCGCGGGTCGTGGCCCGGCCAGCGCTCATCGGTCTCATCGAGCGCCGGCGGGGGAACGTCATAGCTGCGGCGCCAGACCTTCACCTGATCGGCTCCGTGACGGGCCGCGGTTTCGGCTTTGTCGAGTCCCTGCAGCGCGCCGTACATTCGCTCGTTGAGCCGCCAGCTGTTCACGACCGGGATCCACATCAGATCGTTCTGCTCGAGGGCGATCCAGAGGGTCTTGATGGCGCGCTTCAGCACGGATGTGTACGCGAGGTCGAACTTGTAGCCGCCCTCGCGCATCAGCTTCCCGGCAAGCGCGGCTTCGGCCATGCCTTCGTCGCTGAGCGGGACATCGGTCCAGCCGGTGAACCGGTTTTCCTTGTTCCACTGGCTCTGACCGTGCCGTAGGAGAATCAGTGTCTTCATGGGCGCTTCCTCAGTGAAGGCGTTCCGAATGGTCGGCAATGCGACCGGCGGCGCATTCCATGGCCACCATATCGATGCGTTGCAAGTCTGTCACGACGGGACGGATTCTGTCGGCGGCAAGGCAATCGCACTCAGGTGCTCGGCCGAATGCGGCAAGTCCGACGCCGCCCCGCTCGCGTCGGCTGGCGCGGGCTCGGCCCCGGTTCCGATTCTGGCCGGGGCGTCAGTCGAGTCGGCTCACGTCCCGAACGGCGCCCTTGTCCGCCGACAAAGCCATGGCGGCGTACGCGCGCAGGGCCGGCGAGATGATCCGCTTCCGTGTGCTCGGCTTGTAGCCTCCGGCGGCCTCCAGGCGCGCGCGCCGCGCCGACAACTCGGCCTCGGAGACGTCCAGTCGAATCGAGCGGTTCGGGATATCGATGACGATCGTGTCGCCGTCCCGGACGAGCGCGATCGTGCCACCTGCGGCCGCCTCTGGCGAGACATGCCCGATCGACAGACCAGAGGTGCCACCGGAGAAGCGGCCGTCCGTCACCAGAGCGCAGACCTTGCCCAGACCGCGACCCTTGAGGTACGTGGTTGGGTACAGCATCTCTTGCATGCCCGGGCCGCCGCGAGGGCCTTCGTAGCGGATGACGACCACGTCACCGGGCTTGACCCGATCGGCCAGGATCACGTCTACGGCTTCCTCCTGGGATTCGACGACGACCGCCGGCCCGGAGAACTTGAGAATGGATTCGTCGACCCCGGCGGTCTTGACGACGCAGCCGTCCTCGGACAGGTTGCCGCGCAGGATCGCGAGGCCGCCGTCCGGCGAGTAGGCATGGGCGATGTCGCGAATGCAGCCGCCGGCAGCGTCGAGGTCCAGGCTTTCCCAGCGCTCGGACTGCGAGAACGAAGCCGCCGAGCGGACGCCCCCAGGCGCGGCGTGGAACAACTCCACTGCTTCCGGCGATGCCGAGCCGCCGCGGACGTCCCACTTGCC
>DASVKT010000067.1:0-8110 GCA_036385235.1 Candidatus Limnocylindrales bacterium
CTCGGGCGGACCCATCACGGAGCAGTTGATCTCGATGAAATCGGTCAGAGCCTCTTCCACCAGCGCCCGGCCGTCAAGCTCCAAAGCCAGATCGATGGCATCTCGGAGCGCCGCGCGATCAAGACAACGCGTCACTCCCACGCTGCTCCCCAGGCAAACCGGCTTCACGATCGCGGGATACCCCGCGCCGGCCTCCACGCGCCCGATGAACGCCTCGGAGTAGAGATCCCACTCGGCACGCGAGACTTCCACGCACTCCAGCACCGGGATCCCCGCCTGGCGAAGGACCTGCTTCTGCCGGACCTTGTCCATGCCCAGCGCCGAAGCCAGCACGCCGGACCCGACATACGGCACGTCCGCCAGCTCGAACAGCCCCTGCATCGAGCCGTCTTCGCCGTGGGTGCCGTGCAGGACCGGGAAGAAGACGTCGGCCCAGAGCTTCGGGCTCTTGCCGCCCAGCAGCCCGCCGCCGACGCCCGGATGAACGACCAGCTGCCGGACGGATCGGTCCGGGCTCAGGCTGACGCGATAGACGTTCTTCAGCCCCGCCGCGTGGAAGGTCTGCTCGCGGTACAGATCGAGGTTGCGCAGACCCTCGCCGGCATACCAATCGCCCTGCTTGGTGATGAAAATCGGCAGGACGGGGTAGCCCGCCTGGTCGAGAGCATCCATGGCCTGATGGCCCGAGATGACGGACACCTCGTGCTCGACGGATCTGCCGCCGAACAGGACGGCCACGGTTGGTTTGCTCAAAACGCGTTACTCCTCGTCGTAGAGGTCGGGTAGGTCATTCTCGAACAGGACGATGTCGCCGGCACGAACGATACCCCGCATCGCCTCCAGACCGTCGTTCAGGTTCTTCACCGAGATGGCGCGGTCCTCGGCGAAGCCGGCCCCGACGAGCCCGCGACGGATGGCGGCGGTCTGATTCCGCCCGACCAGGATGACGTAATCGCAGACCTTCGCGGCCGCGGCGCCGAACTCCTCGTTGCGCGCGTCCTGCTCCGTTCCCAGCTCCACCATGCCCGGGGTCACTAGAATGCGCCGCCCGGTCTTGAACTCCGCGAGTGCGGCCAGCGCCCCCGCCGCGCCGACGGGGTTGGAGTTGTAGGCGTCGTCGATGATCGTCACGCCGTCCGCGCCGGTATGGACCTCGAGCCGGTGAGGGACGGGCTGCAGCCGCCCGATCGCGCCCGCAATCTCGCGCATGCTGACGTCGGCAGCCCTGGCGACCGAGGCGGCGGCGAGGATATTCGAGACGTTGTGGAGGCCGATCAGCCGAGTCTTGACGGTCACCCGCTTGCCTTCGCGGTCGATCAAGGTGAACGTCAGGCCGTCGGGCCCGTGCTCGATCGACTCGGCCGCCAGGTCCAGCTCGCCGGCCGTCCGGTCGATCCCGTATCGCCGAATTGCCGGCCCGCTCAGGCCGTCGGCCAGCCGCCGGACAATCGGATCGTCGTTGTTGATCACCGCGATGCCGTCCGGCTTCAGCGCCTCCAGCAGCTCGAACTTGGCCTTCTCGATCATTTCGATGTTCCCGAACCGCTCCAGATGCTGCGGCCCGATGGCCGTCAGCACGCCGATGTGCGGCCGCGTCAGCCGAGCCATGTCGCGGACCTCGCCCCGACGGTAGGCGCCCATCTCCACGATGAAGGCCTGATGCTCCGGCCCCAGCTCCTCATTCACCGCGCGGCAGATGCCCAGGATCGTGTTGAAGCTCGCCCGCGTCTTGAGCACGCGATAGCGCGACTCCATCAGCGCCTCGGTGAAGTATTTGGTGGAAGTCTTGCCGTAGCTACCCGTGATCCCCACGACCATCGGGTGAAAACGTCGGAGCTTGCGCCCGGCGCGGAAGCGGAAGGTCCAGTTGATGAAGGCCTGGTAGGGCCAGAGGAGGAAGTTGGCGAGCATGATCGTGAACGGAGTGGCGACAATCGAAACGACGGCCATCACGAGGACCGCAAGGCCAGCCACAGATGCGGCCCCGATGCCGACCGCTCCGGCGAGCCTGGAGACGGCGAGGAAGCCGGCCACGATCAGCAGACCGCCCAACAGCACCGACACGAAAAGCAGCCGCTTGGCGCGGCCGGTGTAAACGAGCGGCTTCTTCTGAGGTGGCCGCTTGCTTGTCCGAATGCCGACGAACGCCGCCAGGCAGGAAGCCAGCGCAACGATCCAGTACTGCGTCTGCGCGGCCGATGTCGCAACCTGAACAACGGCGCCGACCACGTAGATCGGAGCGACTAGGCCGTGCAGCGCCCTGGATCTGGCCGATGCAAACCAGCGCAGAAACCGCAAGTTGGAATAGTCGTCCTGCTGGAGCGCATGCAAGCAGGAAATCAGGCCCGGGATAGTCAGCACCAGCGCCGTCACGGCCGCAACCGCCAGCACCACGGCCTGCACCCATTCGGCGCCGCTCAACAGGTCAGTCATTCAGAAACGGCATAACGGCCAGCCTGAAGCGCCCGTACTGATCGAGGTACGAGAAATGGCCCGCGCTCTTGATCACAAGCAGCTTGGCGCCGGGAATCAGTTGCTCCATGGTGCGAGCGTCGGCGGGCGGAGTGTCCTCGTCCAAGTCGCCCCAGATCAGGAAGGTGGGGACCTTGATGAGCGGCATTACCGGCCGGAGATCCTCCCTGATGACCGCCAGGAAGGTGCCGCGGAGCGGGCCGGCGTTCATGTAGTCCGGCGACGCGATCCGGGCCACGATCTTGCGGCGAACCGCCTGCCCCGGCTGCCCGAGGCGCCCGACCGAATTAGCGAACCTCGACAGGAACCGCTTCAGCCTGCGTCTGACCGTCTGAGCCGGCGGCACGCCCGCGGCATCGACCAGCACCAACCGATCGACCTTCTCCGGATGCGCGGCCGCCAGTTTGATCGCGACACGCCCCCCGAACGAATGGCCGAGCACGGACGCGCGGTCGATCCCCAGTTCCGCCATCAGCTCCAGCGTCAGCTCCACGAAGTCGTCGACCGCCCAGGCCCCCGGCGGCAGATCCGATTGCCCGTGCCCCGGGAAATCGAAGCTCGTGACCGTGTGGAACCGCCCCAAGTCCTCCGCCATCGGCCGAAACGTGTCCAACGACGTTCCCCAGCCGTGAAGCAGGACGAGTGGCGCGCCCTTGCCCATGGTCCGGTAGCGGATGCGGAGGCCGCCGACGGTCGCGAATCGGGTGCCGTCGGGCGCGGGTGTCGGCGCCTTGCCCGGCACCGCGCTGGGCGCCGTTTCCGACCCTGCGCTGGGCCCGGCTCCCGGCGTCTCCCCATCGATTGTGGCTCCGGAATTCGCCGCTGACGGCACCCGTGCTCGATCTTTGCGCAAAAGTGATCACCGTTGTGAGATGGCCCCTTGAAGGCTTGCCATGTTACTAGAGGGTGCCCGCCAGCCGCGGCAACGCCAGCCGCGGCGCCTCAGGCGCGCAGCGCCCCAATAGGGATCTGCGCCACGCCATCCTTCCGGACGATTCCATAGCCCGTCCCCGTTATCACGCCCAGAGCCATGGGAGCGGCGCCGCCCACCCTCTCTCTAAGTCTCAGGAGATTCCGTGCCGCTTCGTCCACGATTGCCGTGCTTGCGCCGAGCTTCACCTCGAACGCGGCCCAAAGGCCGTCCGCCAACTCGATAACGACGTCGGCCTCCAGCCCGGTCTCGTCGCGATAGTGGAACACTTGAGCGCCCATCGCCTCGGCGTAGACCCGCACATCTCGGACGACCAGTGACTCGAAGAGCAGCCCGAACCAGTTGAGGTCGGCGAGGATCCGGTCGGGTGAGGCTTTGACCGCGGCGACCGCGAGCGCTGGGTCGGCGAGATGACGGATTGCGGCTGCACGCAGGCGGGTCCGCGAACGAAGGCTCGGCCTCCAGGCAGGGACATCGTCCGTGAACAGCAGTCGCGACAGGATATCGAGGTATCCGGCGGCGGTCTCCACCTTCATCACGCCATCGGTGCCGTTTGCATCGGTTACCAGTGATTGAAGGCTTGCGGGGCAGGCGACATTACGTGCCAGAGACTGGATCAGGCGCATGACCGACCTGGGGTCCCGCCGAACACCGTCGATGCGACTCACGTCCACGTTGCAGATGTCCTGGAGGTAGCCTTGCATGGCTCGCTGCGCCTGGCCGGCGTTGAGGCCGAGGTGCCCGGGCCACCCGCCGATCGAAACCAACTCTGCCAGGTCGCGGACGGTCAGGCCCGGTTCGGGGCACGAGACGCCATTGCCCTGGAGAACCTCGGCAAGGGAGATGGTGTTGGCCGACTGGCCGATTTCGGACATGGTCATGGGGCGCATTCGCAAATGCACGAATCGCCCGGTTCCCGTGTGGCGATTCGCATCGTCTCGTGGAACGGCCGAACCCGTGAGAATGAATTGCCCGGGCTTCCCTCGATCGTCGACAGCCCGGCGGACGTGGTTCCAGATGCTCGGTTCTGTCTGCCACTCGTCAATCAGGCGAGGAGTTGGTCCGTCGAGCACAAGCGTTGGATCGATCGCAATCGCCTGGCGGGCCTGTTGGTCCACATCGAGCCGCACCTCGCTCCTGGCAGCGCGACGCGCGGTTTCGGTCTTGCCGCACGCCTTTGGGCCCTCGATCACGACCGCCCCGATGCCTTGCAACGACAGGGCCAGCTCAGCGTCGACGACGCGGGCTCGGTACTCCATGACGATCCACCTCGGAACGGCGCCAATTCGTTGGCAGAGGGGTATTATGCGCCATCCACAGAGGGGGTATTTGCGCCGCATTCAGGGGTATGATCTGCGCGACGGTTCGGCGTATTAGGTTTATCGCCAAATAGGTCACGAACCCGCCTCGCCGCACGTCATCTGGCGCTACTTTTGTGACGACAGGCCGACCACAGCATGCAGGGGAATACCGATGGGCACCACAGCGCAGTTTCGACCGACTTTCGGACTGATCAAGACCGTGGGCGCGGCCCTCGCGCTGGCCGGGCTGGTTGCCGGCTGTTCGGTGGCCGGAGCCTCGCCGTCGGCCTCACAAGCCTCGCCGTCGGCCTCGCAAGCCTCGCCGTCGGCCGCCGGCTCACCGAGCCCGTCCGCGGTTGCCTCGGCGTCGGCCTCGACGTCGCCGAGCGCCGCTCCTGCCACTATCGGCCCGGCGCCGTCCGGAACGTGGACGAGCCTCAAGTGGGTGGACGAGCACAATGCCTTCCCGCAGACGCCAACCCCCTCGACGGGAGACGGCGGCACGCAGAACAGCTTGTTCGGCTGGAGCAAGGGCTACATCGGCTTCCGGACCGCGTATGACATCACTACCGGCAACAGCCCGGCAAAGACCGCGACGGTCTCCACGTCGTCTGGGGAGGGCGTGCATTGGACGGCGGGCCGGCCGATGGACATTGAGGGGCTCAAGGGCGCGATATTCGTCAGCGAGGTGATCGAAGGTCCGTCCGGCCTGCTTGCACTCGGCTTCTACGGGGCTACTGCCTGCGGCGGTCCGACCACGGTTGATGCTTTCTGGACGTCGCTGGACGGCTCGAGCTGGACGCGCGTCGCGCTTTCGGGCGACTTCGCCTCGGCAAGCATCTACACGGTGGACGGCGGCTCGGTGGGTTTCATTGCAACCGGCACACTCAAGGACGGGACCACTCAGGCGATCTGGACTTCGACGGACGGCCGAAACTGGCGCCGTGCCGCCGTCCCGACGGTCGCTACCGGCACTTTCGTCCTGAACGGGGCCACGGGCTTCGCCTCCGGCTACGTCGTCGGAGGCGCGATCCAGGGCGACGAGGGCTGCGGTGGGTTCAATCTCCTCACCCCATCTCTGTGGTGGTCCGCAACGGGATCCAGTTGGACGCGCGTGAAGCTGCCGGGCGCCACCCCGGCCAGCGACGCCACGATGACAGTGACCCGCATCAGCGACCACGTCCTGATGGCGATCGCCTGGGAGTCGAATGGGGCAGGTGTGACCACTCAGACCGTCTGGTACACCTCCAACGGTCATGACTGGAAGCTGGTCGCATCGCCGTCCGCCCTCCTGGGCGGCACCGTCGTCAGCGATGGCCGCCGAGGCCTGGTGGTGTCGACGCCGCCGGAAAGCGGGATGCCGGTCGTTGCGACCGTCGGCGACGACCTGTCGGTCACGCCCCTGGTGGAGACCGGCGCCGTTCCGGGTGCGAATGGGTCGGGCATTTTCGCGGTGGGGCCGGCCGGCGTGGTCTGCCTCAGCAACGACGGGACCAGCCTGTCGCTGGGAGTTCCCGCGGAGTAGCCCCGGACCAGCCCGGGCCCAACCGACCGCGCCGCCCAAGTCAACCTCTTTGGTGCCGGTTCCGGCCTGCGGATCGGCGCCCGCCCACCGACCCAAAGCGGCCCAATTCCGCGGCTTAAATCGAAACGGCTCCCGAAGGAGCCGTTTCGTTGCTGTCCCGGTGAAGGTTTTCCGCCGAAGCGGATTGACTTCTGCCACGCTACAAAGGCATCTATCACGTCGGCTTGACCGACTACCCTAACCCGACCTACCCATGACCTTGTAACTGGGGCAGCAGGCTGACTGGCAGCTTCGCAAGTATACGGCCTCTTTTGCCTTCATTCCAAGGGTTTTGACGGGTTTTTGGGTTAAAATCCCGCAACTTAGTGACCGTTAGGTTACGGCTTTGTGTTGCCTGATGAAACGGCCCGGGGAAAGCGTCACAGGTGCCTCTGCCGGTTGGCCCGCCAAGGTCGGTCCGATGGCCCTGTACCGCCCGTTTGGGCTGCCTGAGGGTCGGATCCGGCCGAGCCGTCGGCTGGCGCCTATTCGGCGATGGTGACCTTGCGCATGGCCGTCGGCTCGTTCGGCTGGTCGCGGCCGTCTCGTTTGGCTGCCGCGATGGCATCCACGGCGTCCATGCCGGACGTGACGTGGCCAAAGAGCGTGTACTTCTTGGGCAGCCCGCCGTTCGAAAGGTCGGCCAGGACGATGAAGAACTGGCTGCCGTTGGTGTTCGGGCCGGCGTTGGCCATCGCCACGGTGCCGCGGACGTAGTCGCCCTCGAACGGTTCGTCGGCGAACTTGTAGCCGGGGCCGCCGGTGCCGAGGCTGCCGCGGTTCAGCTTGTCGATGTGACCGTGCTCGCCGTCGCCGCCCTGGATGACGAAGCCCGGCACGAGGCGATGGAAGACGACGCCGTCGTAGTAGCCCTTCTTGGCCAACTCGATGAAGTTGGCGGTCGCCTTGGGCGCGGTGGTGTCCGCGAGTTCGATCTCGATGACGCCCTTGTCCGTATCGATCGTTGCCTTGGTCATGCGTCTCTCCTCAGTGGTTGTCGTGGACAAGGGTGCCACGGATGGGCTTTGGCGGCGCGCTGCCGGTCGGCCGGGGCATCGGCCGGGGCGCAGACCGGGGCAAGAAAGAACCGGCGGGGAGGTCCCGCCGGTCTTCTGAGTCGCGAATGAATGGGGCCGCGCCCCGGGATTTGGTCTACGAGACGATCGTGCTGGTGATGACGATCGGCTCGAGCGGTTGCGTTGCGGAGCCGGCGCCGGGGCACGTGTCGCCACCGGTGGGAACCGCAGCGATCGCGTCCACAACGTCCATGCCCTTGGTTACGTCACCGAAGATGGCGTAGTTGTTGGCCGTTGCGGGGTCACCGAGCGTGGACCCGGCCGAGTCATCTAGGACGATGAAGAACTGTGAATTGCCGGAGTTGGCCGCGCTCGTGCGAGCCATGGAGATGGTGCCCCGCTTGTACTTCGAGACAACCTTGTCGTCCTGGACGGTCCAACTCGGGCCGCCGGAGCCCATCAGGCAGTCCATGGAGGCCTTGGGCAGTCGGGCGTTGGTCCCGTCGCCGGCCTGGATGATGAAGCCCGGGACGAGGCGGTGGAAGATGATGTTGTTGTAGTAGCCGCAGCGCGACAGGGCGATGAACGCTCCGGCCGCGTTGGCGCCGAGGCTGCCGTCGACGGAGATGACGATGTCACCGAAGTTGGTGGTCATCGTGACGGTCGCCTTGCCGCTGAAGGCCGGCGGCGCCGAGGTGGGGCAGGCGCCCGTTGCGCCGTCGGGCGACATGCTCGGCCCAAGGGTGTAAGCCGGAGTCGTGGGCCCGAGCGTCGGCAGCGCGGAAGGTGCCGCGGTAGGAGTAACGGTGGGCGTGGCGCACCCGGC
>DASVKT010000068.1:0-4209 GCA_036385235.1 Candidatus Limnocylindrales bacterium
GGCAAGCATCAAGGCGGCGCCGAGGCCGGCCAGGAGGCGCGGGCGAGTGGCAAGGAAGGCGTGTATCACGCTGCGAATGATGCACCACCAGAGCGATTTGGCGCCCGAACGGCCGGTGGGCGGCGGCGTGGCGCCCAAACCCGGCCTGAGAGGATTTAGGTCGTCTCAGACCGGCCGGGTCGCGGCGGCGCCGTTCGCGCCGGCGTGGCAGTTCTCGACTCGCCCTGCTCGGCGGCCCGGGCCAGGATCCAGAGCAAATCGGCGAGGCGGTTGAGATACGGCACGAGTTGATCGTCTGCCACAGGTTCCGCCCGTCGAATCGAGACCGCACGACGCTCGGCGCGGCGGGTAATGGTTCGGGCCAGTTCAAGCGCGGCCGAGAGCCGGGTCTCACCCGGCACAACGAATTCGCGCGGCATCTCCACGGACGCTTCCGTCTCTGCCAGCAGCGAGTCGAGCCCGGCCACCATCTCGGCGGTCACGCGCGTCTCGCCCGGCTTCTGGCGGCCGATGGCTTCCGGCGCAGTCGCCAGCTCGGCACCGACGACGAAGAGTTCGCGTTGGAGGCGCAGGATCAGATCGGGGAGCGCGGCGATTGTTCGGGGCAGCGTGCCGTCCTGGGCGCTGAAGCCGGCTTCCGCGCGGGCCATGCCGAGGGCCGCGATGGCTTCATCGATGGCGCCGTAGGCCTCGGTTCGAATTCCATCCTTGAAGACGCGCTCGCCACCGAAGAGGAGGCCTGTGGTCCCATCGTCACCGCGACGGGTGGCGATTGCGGACTTGTATTCCGGCTTCTCCGCGGTCACCAGGTGAGGCCGGCATCGCGCGGATCCCAGCGCTCCGCAAGCAACGTCACCTTGACCGGGTGCTCCAGCACCGACTCGGCGGCATCCTTAATCTGCTGGACCATCGAGCCGGCGTATGGGCAGAACGGCGTCGTCAGGACCATCTTGACCTCGGACGATTCGCTGCCAATGATGATCTGCCGGATCAGCGCCAACTCAACAACGTCCATTCCAAGCTCGGGATCCACGACGGTACGGAGGGCATCGAGGATGGCCAGCTCCGTGGCCCGCTTTTCGAAGTCGAAGGCCGGGGTTTCCTCGCCTACCGGGGCGTCGGTTGCAATCGGATCGTTCATAACGATCGATATCCTACCAGTTTCATCGGGATAGTCGAATCCGGGCCGGCGGGCGCGTTAGGCCCTGGCGCGCCCTGTCGATTTGGGCGCCGCAACCACGATCCCCGGTATGCGCATCTCCTCCGGCAGGATCGCGGCCTCGTCATCGGTGAAGCCCGGGCCAAGGAGCGAGCCGGCTCGATCGAAGAAGCCGGCGTACAGCTCGCGATGCTCCGAGGCGTAGCAGTAGGCGTGGGCGATGCCGACCGGTCGAAGCTCCGGCTGTTCGCGTAGAAGCTGAGCGATGCCATTGCCATCGCGGCGTAGCTCCAGGAGCTGGCGGACGGTGAGGCGGGTGTTGTAGCAGAAGGGTTCGCCGCGCATGACGAGCGGATCGACCTTCACCCACTTGATCGTCATGTCAGCCTCCAGACGGGGATCGCCGCGGCTCGCCCGCAGCATAGGGGAGTGGCGCGATCAAACGCCCTTGTACAGCCACTTCAAGAGCGCGTTGCGCTTGTGGCCGTCGCCGCCAAGCCGAGCGTTCTTGCCGAAGACAACGATGGCGGCATCAAGTGCGCGCGTGGCCAGCGCCAGCTCGTCCGGCCCGAGTTGCGGCTCAATGCCCAGACGAATGCCGGCGCAGATCAGGCTCAGGTCGCCGAGTGGAACGCCCCGCCGGCGATAGATGGGCGCGATCCACTCGGCGTACTCGGTGAGCCAGCGGGTTTCGCCGCTCGCCACGCATGTGGCCAGCCGATCGACGAGCAGCTCGCCGTCGCGGAGGAGCTTGCGCAGGGCCGCCTCGTTGTAGCGGGCCCGGATCTCGGGATCCGTCTCCACGGCCGATTCGAGGGCCGCGGCGGAGAGCTTGAGCGCGTCGCGGCGAATGGCGTCTGCCGCGGCCGGGAAGCCGCCCTCTTTGTCGATGGGCGCAAGGCCGAGGTTGGGGTGGCGGTCCCTGGACTCTGTGGAGACGCGGCTATCTGTCACGCCGGAAAGTCTAGCCGCACCACACGTCTGCCGCTACCAGCCGGCCTGACCGTACCCAACAGATGAGAGTTCCGCGGAAAGTGAACCCGGCGTCAGTTGTTCGCGCAGGAGGCGACCAAACCGATTCACCGGTTCCGTTGTGGGCCCAAGCTCAAACCAGCGCCGCAGCAGCCGTGACACTCCCGGCAGGCGTCATCACGATGGCGGACGAGAATCGGCGATCTTGGGCGACTGGCGACTGGCGACCGGCGACCGGGCTAGAAACGATCGCGCGAGCCTGCCAGGGACATCTCATCGATCCATCGCTCTCGCGCGGCACGCATCGCAATGGTGCGCGGGCCGGGCATTCCGCTGCCGATCGGGTGGCCGTCCAGGGAGACGAACGGCAGCACGCCGGCGATGCTGGAGCAGATCGCCGCTTCGTCCGCATCCAGGACATCCTGGGTTCGGATGTCCCTCTCCACCATCTGCAGCCCGACCGCTTCGCCGTGCCCAACAAGCCAGGCTCTCGTCGTGCCGGCCAGGATCCCCGTCCCCAGACGCGGAGTGGCACAAACATCGCCCCGAATCAGCACGATATTTGAGGCCGTCGCCTCGGTGACCCGGCCGTCGGCCGTGAGGAAGAGGGCGTCGTCGGCGCCGGCCCGTGCCGCCTCGAGCCGGGCGTAGACCAGTTCCGCTCGTGAGGTCGCCTTGATCCCGGCCACCGGCGAATCGGGGTCGCGCCGAATCGCGCTGGTAATGAACCGCTCGCCTGCCTCGATGGCCCGGACGGCCGGCGGTTTGTGCGGCCAGGCTTGGATCACCACGGACGCGGACCCGCTGGCAGACGGGATCAGGCCGCGCGCAGTATCGATGCCGCGACTGATCGTGATCCGGATTGAGGCATCGCCGGCCGGTTCGAGGCCGTCCCAGCCTTCGGCCGAAAGCAGCGCGGCAATGCCGGCGGCGATCTCTTGATCGGTGAATTGGAGTTCGATCTCAAGGGCGGCGAGGCTGGAACGCAGGCGGGCGAGGTGCCCGGCGAGCTCTATGGCCACTCCGCGTCTGGCCCGCAGCGCCTCGAAAACGCCGTCTCCCAGCTGGAAGCCGCGGTCGTAGACGGAGAGGTGGGGAACGCCTGAGGGCAGGAGGAGGCCGTTGAGCCAGACGTTGGTCGCTGCCGGCTGAACCATCATCACTCCGTGGGAGACAAGGGTGGGGCGTCCAGCCGAGGGGGAAGCGGGACGCCCCATGAAAACAGAACACTACCCGAGGAGCTGCTGCCTGTGGTGGCGCCGCCCTTGACTTGTTCGCCACCGACCAGTTGCCCGATCCAGGTGGCCACGCTCTGTCGACTTTGAATGATAGTGCGGGCGCAATTTTCCGGCCTGAGATGTTTCTGAAAGCGGAGGCGGGCCGCCCGGGCAAGAAGCGGCGGCTGCTCGAGGAGGAAGAGCAGCCGCCGCTATGCGCCGGCCCGTCAGCCGGCCGATGCCTTCGTTGGCGCCTGTGCTCCTCGCTTGGCTCGCGTTCGTCGCTTACGCACGTTGCATTTGCGCGTACTCGGAGCCGTCTGGGACTGCACTCGGCGGCCCGGCGATGTGCTCTCTGGTAGCTTCTCGGTCGGCTCAGGCCGTGGCGACGGCCACTTCGGCGGCCATGACCGGGGTGCCGGCGCGAAGGCCGTGGTCGCGGATGCGCCCGTCGCGCATCTTGATAATCCGGTCGCAGGCGCCCCCGACTTCGGAGTCGTGCGTGACGAGAACGATCGTCTGACCGTGCTCGCGGTTGAACTGGCGGAGAAGTGCGAGCACTTCGGCGGCGCGTTCGGAGTCTAGGTTGCCGGTCGGCTCGTCGGCCAGGATGATCTCCGGCTTGTTGACGAGAGCCCGGGCGATTGCGACGCGTTGCTGCTCGCCGCCGGAGAGTTCACTGGGCTTGTGATCGGCCCGATCGGCCAGGCCCACGAGACCGAGAGCCTCGATGCCGGCAGCCCTGGCCGCCTTGCCGGTGACACCGGCGTAGGTGCAGGCGAGGGTGACATTCTCCAGAGCGGTGAGCGTCGGGACCAGGTTGAAGTCCTGGAAGACGAAGCCCATCCGCTTGGCCCGGAT
>DASVKT010000069.1:0-5451 GCA_036385235.1 Candidatus Limnocylindrales bacterium
TGGCGGCGCTGGCACCCCGGCACGGCGTTGAGGCCGTGGAGGCCCTCATTGCCCAGGGCGTGCCGGTGCGAGTCCTGGAGCTGGGCGATCCCGGCATCGTCTACGACCTGGCGACGCCACGCGCCGATCTGCCCGAATACCAGGGGCCGCCCCGACCCTAGGGCGCGACCGTCCGCGAGTGGAACGAGGAAATTGCTACTCACGCCGAGCGGTCCGGAGAGCCCGCTCGCTAGGGTCCCGGGAGTTGCCGCCGGGAGTTGCCGCCGGGAGTTGCCGCTAGGAGTTCGGCGTTACGCCCCGGCGCTCGCCGTCGGCGAGGGCGACCAGTGCGGACCGGGCACGTCGATGGTCATCGGCACGCCGACCTGCGCGAAGGTATACGTGACCTGCACGTCGATGAGCTTGGTGTTGCCGCCCGTCGTCCGCGTTCCGGAGAACTTGCCGGTTACCGGCGTTCCGTCGAGGGTGGTCCACAGATCCAAGACTTCGACATCCGGCCCGGTCAGATAGAGCGACATGTCCGTCATTGCCAGTCGGTTCAGGTCTGGAGTCCAGAATCTGGTGGTTTGAAGATGAAGAAGGTCCTGCCCGTTCACATTCTCTTGCTTCACAAACTGGATGTCTCGCTCTTTGGAAATCGCGAAGATCGGGCAGATAACGAGGTTGGAGGGCATCCCGCCCAGGGTTTCCCACTTGCCGGTCTTCGCGAAACGGCGATAGAGCTGCCCGTCGATCAGCCTGAGCTCCTGAACGATCCCGGCCGACTCGTAGGTCCCCCACTGATTGCCGCCGGAGACCTCGCCGTCGAACTTGATCGTTGTACTGAGCGACCCCTGACCGACAACGGCCGCAGAGGCATCAACGCGGCTCGTAATCTTGATCTGGGCGCTGACCATCGGATCGTTGAGGATGGTGAGGGTCTTCTTGGCGGCGGCCGGCAGCGCGGCCGTGGTCGGGCCGCTGGTGATGGACACGATCATCTGAGGGGGCGCGGGTGCCGCATTTGAACCGCCGCCCACGACATAAAGCATCCCAACCGCGAGCGCGGTGACAATCAGGGCCACTCCCCCGCCTAGCAGGAGGTTCTGGTTTGGGCGGCGGGCCCGGGTGGACACCGGCGGCAGCATGGAAGGATCCAGCGGCGGCAGATCATCCACGGCGTACTTATCCGTATACAGCCCCTGGATGACTTCCGGACGTGCAACCGGCGGCATATATGGAGCGCCGCACTTGATGCAGGGTCCGACTTCCGCGTCGAAGACCTCGTGGCACCTGAAGCAGCGAACCATGTGTTCCGCCATCAATCGCCTCCGCCTTGCGTCAGCTAACTATTCCGCGGCCTCGCTCTTGGCGTCGGCGGTCGTCGCGATTCCCACGAACCGGAGGCCGAGTTCACTGTACTGCTCCGCGTCCGGCTCGGAAGGCGATCCCAGCATCAGGTCCGCCCCGGATTGCGTCTTCGGGAAGGCCATGACCTCGCGGATGTTGGTCTGGTGGCTGAAGAGCGCGGCCCAGCGGTCGATGCCCATGGCGATGCCGCCGTGCGGTGGGGCGCCGAAGTCGAAGGCTTCCAGCAGGCCACCGAACCGTTCGTACATCTGCTCGTGCGAGTAGCCCTGGAGAGCGAAGCTGCGCTCCAGAAGCTCGCGCTTGTGGATGCGAACGGAACCGCCACCCAGTTCCCAGCCGTTGAGGGCAATGTCGTACTGCATGGCCCGAGCCTTGCCGGCCGGATCCTCATGTGAGGGCTTGTACGCGTCGCCGGAAGCGGTGACGAGCAGCTTCTCGTCCTCCGGAACCACTCCACTGAACGGGTTGTGCGTGGCATGCCAGCGGCTGAGGTCCGGCTCCCACTGGTACATCGGGAAGTGGTAGACCCAGCAGTACGCCAGGACATTCTCGTCGGCGAGGCCGAGGCGCAGGCCGAGTTCCTGACGCAGACGGCCGAGGACGTCGGCCACCAACTCGTGGTCCGGGTCGGCGACGATGAGAATGAGGTCGCCGGGCTTGCCGTCCACAGCCTTGACGATGGCCGCGACGCGCTCGTCGCCCAGGAACTTAGCGATCGGCGAGTGGCCGGTGCCTTCTGCCGTGACGGACACATGGGCCAGGCCCTTGGCGCCGAAGCGGCGGGCAAAGGTGACCAGCTCATCGATCTGGGAACGGCTCGACTCGCCCATCGTTGGGGCGGCGATGGCCTTGACTCGGCCGCCCGCGGCGAGCGCCTCGTCGAAGACGCGGAAGCCGGTGCTCCCCTCCCCCATGGCCGGGACGAGATCCACAAGTTCCATGCCGAAGCGCAGGTCCGGCTTGTCCGACCCGAATCGCTCGATGGCTTCGTTGTAGTCGATGCGCGGGAAGGGCAACTGCTGGATCGGCCGGTCCGGCACGACGGCCTTGCTGACCTCGATGATCATCGCCTCGACGAAATCCATGACGCGCTGCTCGTCGACGAAGCTCATCTCCAGGTCCAGCTGGGTGAACTCCGGCTGGCGGTCGCCGCGCAGGTCCTCGTCGCGGAAGCAGCGGGCGATCTGGAAGTAGCGGTCCATGCCCGCGACCATGAGCAGCTGCTTGAGCTGCTGTGGGCTTTGCGGCAAGGCGTAGACGCTGCCCGGCTGGAGCCGGCTCGGGACGATGAAGTCGCGGGCGCCTTCCGGCGTGGACTTCAGCAGAATCGGCGTTTCGACTTCGACAAAGCCCGCCCGATGGTGAGCGTCGCGGACGGCCTTCACCAGCTCCGATCGAAGCAGCAGGCGCTCGAGCATCGGCCGGCGTCGAATATCGAGATATCGATGGCGTAGCCGAAGGCTTTCGTCCACCGGCGCGTCCGGTTCGTTGATGTAAAAGGGCGGCGTCTGAGCCTCGCCCAGAATCTCGACCGACGCGGCCTGAACCTCGACTTCGCCCGTTTCGAGCTTGGCGTTCTCCGTGCCGGCAAGCCGCCGCGCGACCTTGCCGCGGACCTGGATCACGAACTCGTTGCGGACCTTGTCGGCAACCGCAGTGGCGGCACCGGCCTCGGCCTCGTTGATGACGATCTGCGTCAGGCCGTACCGGTCGCGTAGGTCGATGAAGATGAGCCCGCCGTAATCGCGGCGTCTGTGGACCCACCCGGCGATCTTGACCTCGCGGCCGGCGTCATTGCCGCGCAACTCGCCGCAAGTGACGTCGCGATAAGGCGTCGCGAGGCTGAATGCCGCTTCCGGCGATGTGGTCGAGTGGGTGGGGTCAGTCATGCGGGCAATGCTAGCGGAAGAAGCCTCCCGAGCACACGGCCGCCATCGACCGCCAGAGGCGTCGCCGGTCTCTGGGCCAGAGAGAGCCCGCGCCCGTGACCGCCCGAGCGGATCCCGCGCATGTACGCGTGGTGCGAACACGATTCGGCCTGTTAAGAAAGCCGACCGGCCCGATTCGCCGTCCGGCGCGCAGGAATGACCTGTCTATCCCGAATCTGGGCCGCGCAAGCCTCCAGATTCGGCCCGGACGTCCAAGTTGGGCACCTTTGGGACCTCGGAGAGGGCGCTGGATATCTGGGGCTCGATTCTTGTTCGCATGGCGCGAACACGCGCAAGATCAGTGGCCTGGGACCGCCGAGACTACCGACAGCGAGACCTGTCACCCGGAGATTGGCCATTGCATGAGAGATCAGGGGTTCGGGGACATCCAGCACAGTCGGCTCCAAAGGGCCGACCGATACCATGAAGTCGCCGCGGCTCCAACTCGACAGCCCATGAGTTGCGTCGCCGATCAGGCCGCAAGGCTTCCGGCCGCCAGCCCGGGGTAGGCTCAGATACTCAATGCGGATCGCCGATCTCCACGATGTGGCCGTCGGGGTCGTGGAAGCGGAAGACTCGCTGGCCCCAGGGCTGAACTTCTATCGGGTGGATCACTTCGGCGCCGGACTTGACCACCTCGTCGAGCGCGCCCTCGAGGTCATCTGTCTCGAAATAGATGTCGATGTTGTCCTTGCCCTGCGGGCCGTTCGGGAAAGCGCCGGGCGTCTTGTAGGTCTTCTCCAGCAGATCCGGGCCGTCGTGGATCGAGAAGCCGTGCTCGAACATGACGATCTGGCCGTAGTCGTGTTTGATCGGCTGGCCGAGCACGTCCCGATAGAAGGCCGTCGATCGCGCAATGTCGCTGACTAAGACGATCGTTTCGACGTGGGTGATCTTCAAGTCAGGTTCCTCGGGGTGCATCAAGACTTCAATGATCGCCCGAGTCAGTCCTTCTTGGTCTCATCCGGCGTCGAAGGGCTATCTTCGTAGGCGGGCTCGGCCCAACCGCGCTGATCGTTGGTCATGTACTTGGAAGGCTGGACCGCCGGCTCCAGCGTGAGGGGCAACGACCCGCTCGGGCTGGCTGCGCGTGCGAATGCCCAGACGATCCAGAGCGACCAGAGCGCCACTGATCCAACCTCAAGGACAACCCATGTGAGGATGATTGGTCCGTACTTGGCAACGTCCGGCCCAGTTGCAACCCTGGAGACCGCACCTTGCGAAGCCACGAGAGACCCAACTTAAGACAGCCTGTACCACCTGACCACAGACACGGGAAGAGGACCCGACACCGCAACGGCGAATTGCCTTCGTGCCGTCGCGAGAAGGCGAGGCAGTTTGGCCTCGTCTACTCGAACGCAGCTCGCGGCCAGGCCGATTGCACCGAGACAACCGAATCCAGCAGTGGCCACGAAGGCGCCGACCATCGTGGCTACCGGCAGAGAGGTTGATTCCATGATGTCCCTCGACTTGAGTGGGTCGTTCGTCAAATAGGTCGGGTTCCTGGGGCTTGGCGGGCCTACCCATGCCGATGACTCTTAGCCGCCCGGGCCAGCTCCCGAGCCAGATCCACGAGCGGCACGAGCCGCTGCGTGCCCGCCTCCAGGTCCTTTAGCTGCACGTTCCCCTCGGCCAGCTCGTCGCCGATGATGACGGCGAAGTGGGCGTGTTCCTTGGAGGCGGTCTCGAGCTGGCGGCTGAGCTTTCGCGGGGCTAGCTCCACTCGCACGGAGAGACCTTCCGCCCGCAATAGAGCGGCCACTCGCAGACGCGAGACGGTGTCCGCGGGATCTGCGCCGGCCACGACCGCCAGCGGCGGAACCTCCACGGCGGCATCGGCGCCGACTTCGGCCAGAGCGAGCAGAACGCGATCCAGGCCCAGTGCAAAGCCGATGGCCGGCGTGGCCCGCCCGCCCAGAAGCTCGACCAGACCGTCGTATCGGCCGCCCCCGCCCAGCGCCTGCTGCTGGCCTTCGGCGCCCTGGCGGTAGAACTCGAAGGCGGTTCGGGCGTAGTAGTCCAGGCCGCGGACGAGAGTCGGCTCCAGGCGATAGGGCACGCCCATCGCGTCGAGGTGCGCCTTGACGGCGGTGAAGTGGGCCTCGCAGGCCTCGCACAGGTGATCGGAGATCATCGGCGCCGCGGCGATGAGCGCCTTCATCGACGGGTCCTT
>DASVKT010000070.1:0-10806 GCA_036385235.1 Candidatus Limnocylindrales bacterium
CCGAAGCTCAGGATCATCGGCGCCGTCTCCATGCCGAGCCGCGGCTTGACCGAATCCGGGGCCACGAGCGGCAGCATCGGAACCCCGTGAGGCACAACATCCAGCGAATCCTGATGGACGCCGTAGAGGCGTCCCAGGAGCGCCGCCGCGGACTGCGCCATCACAACTGTCGCGGAACTGGCAGAAATCAGGCTCATCAGGACACGTCGTTGCCCAGGCGAGGGCCGCTGCGGAACCGTGTGCAGAGTCGTCACGACCGGCTTGGTCAGCGCCGCGACGAAATCCAACACGGAGTCGCCGTCCGGTCCGCCCCAGATGCCGTATTCGTGCTGCACAGAAACTACCGCGGTATCGGACTGATTCAAGGCCATCGCGACGCCCATGTAGTCGCCGCGGACATCGCGTCGGATCCGGTGCGTGACCTCGATTGGATAGACGTCCGGCCCGTCGGGCGGATGAAGCGCAACGATCACATGCTCGCCCGTGGCGGCCGCGAGGTCGCGTGTGAAAGTGGCGATGCCGCACCGCCGCGGCGGATACGTCGCCACGAAAACGTTGGCAGAACTCATAGCATCCTGACTGGGCCGAAGGTCGGCGAAACCCGACTTGCCCTAGTACGCCGAGACGGTCGATATCACCCTGGGTGCCCCCACCCGGGGATCGGCCAACGGCTATCTGCCGTCTGCGGACGCGGTGCAGGCCCGGCGGCTGCCCGTCCCTCCAGAACCGATGCATCACGAGATGCGTTGACACTTTACGTCCTGGATCGCCTTCTGCATAGCAAGTGCACCGGCGTACGAGACTCGGACCCCCCGGCGACGTGCCGAATTCAAGGCCACAGGCACATTCAAGGCCACAGGCTCTTGAATCGCCGCCCCGACGGACTAGCCTGATGAGGCGGCGCCTGCCGTCGCTTTGGAGGACACGGAGATGGAGCAGACGATCGGAAAACCGGCTGTTCTCGACTACATCAGGCTAGACCTGACCGCCGACGAGATGGAACTCGTCCTGGCCGCGTTGCACCTGTTGCTCATTGTCGAGGATGACCACAAGACGATCCCTCAACTCAAGACATTGCTTGCCAGACTGGAGACGCCGGCGGTCGCCACTGCCCACTAGGTGGGCCGATCGGCACCCGAGGAACGGCCTTACCCGATCAAGTCCAGGTTGGCGATGCTGGCTAGGAGCGTCTTTACGCCGCCGCCGTGGCTGAAGGCGACGGTGATCTCCTCGTCCGACCGCGTCAGTTTGGACGTGACTACGATGCCATCGCCGAAACGAGCGTGGCGGACGCGATCGCCGTCGCGGAACTGCCGCTCTCCGGGGATGCGGGGGCGAGCGGATATCGGTGGACGAGCCTGAGGCGGCGCCTCGGAGGCCGTGTGGCCGGGCGGGATGCCACCGGGCCGGCCACCGCCCGGAAGCGGGCCACGCGGCGCATTCAGACTGCCGGATCTCGCTCCGGCATCGTAGGCCTCTCTCTTCGCTCCCAAATCCCGAGTCGGACGGAACTGCTCCCCCGGCCTCGGCGCCCCGGCGGGTCCGCTCCCGGCGCGGTAGGCGCCGCCGCCGGTTCGGATCGGCGTGCCGAAACGGCTCGCTGCTCGCCGGCCGAACACAAAATCGGGGTCCACCTGGCTAACGTCGTCGTCGAAGTCATCAGCCCGATTCAGCTTGGGACCGGACATCAACTCGGCGGGAATCTCGAGGAGGAACCGGCTCGGGACCGAGAGGCCGCCCTGGCCCCAGGTGGCCCGGCGAGCGGCGTGGGAGAGGAAGAGCCGCCTCTTGGCCCGCGTGATGCCGACGTAGGCGAGGCGCCGCTCTTCCTCGAGTTGCTTCTCATCATCCAGGGAACGGCTGTGCGGGAAAACACCTTCTTCCAGCCCGCCGATGAAGACCACCGGGAATTCGAGCCCCTTGGCGGCGTGGAGTGTGATCAGGGTTACCGCGTCCGCCCCAACCTCGTATGAGTCCTGGTCGGCGACCAGGGCCGTCTCTTCCAGGAACCGATCCAGGGCATCGTCGGGGCTCAGATCGTCGTAGCGAGTAGTGACGGAGCGGAGCTCCAGCAGGTTGGCCCAGCGCTCCTCGCCTTCCTCGGATCCGTCGGCGAGCATGGCCCGGTAGCCCGAGTCCTCCAGGACCGCGTCCAGCAGCTCGGGTAGGGGCAGGACCCCGATCCGCGTCCGCAGGCGTGCCACGAGCGTCGCGAAGCCACTGAGGGCCGTCCTGGCCCGCGAGCCGAGCTCCGGGATGCGCCCCTCAGCGCCATCGTTGATGGCGCTCCAGTACGTGGGCCCTTCGGGAACCACGCCGTCGGGTCCGGCCGGCTCAGGCGGCCGGATCGTCCGCCCACCCGCAGCCGCGACACGCAGCTCCTCCATGCTCTTCTCGCCGATCCCTCGCGCCGGCACGTTCATGACCCGCTCAAAGCTGATCTGATCTGAGTCGTTGCGGAGAATCCGCAGATACGCCAGGGCGTCCTTGACCTCGCGGCGCTGATAGAACCGCGTCCCACCGACCAGTTGGTAGCGGATGCCGTAGCGCAGGAACGCCTCTTCTATCGAGCGGCTCTGGGCGTTGGTGCGGTACATCACGGCGATGTCGCCGCGCTCCCAATGCTCCAGCTCTTCGTCCGCTCGCCGGGTCAGCAGCGAACCGCGATCTCCCGTCAAGTCACCGATCTGGCGAGCGATCCACTCTGCCTCTTCTTCCTCGTTGTAAGCCTCGAAGCGCATGATCGGCTTGCCGCCGGAAATCTCCGTCCAGAGCTTCTTGTCCTTGCGCGACGAGTTGTGCGTGACCACAGCGTGGGCCGCGTCCAGGATCAGTTGGGTGGAGCGGTAGTTCTGCTCCAGCTTGACCACCGCGGCTGTCGGGTAGTCGCCCTCGAAATCCATGATGTTGCGGATGTCCGCGCCCCGCCAGGAGTAAATCGACTGGTCGTCGTCACCGACGACGCAGAGGTTCTGATGGGCGGACGCAAGGGCCTTCACCCACAGGTATTGCGGCCTGTTGGTGTCCTGATACTCGTCGACGTGGAGATAGCGCCATCGCTTCTGGTATCTCTCCAGAACGGACGGCGCATCGTGGAAGAGGCGCACAGCCTCGAGCAGGAGGTCGTCAAAGTCCAGGGCCTTGGCCTGCTTGAGCCTGGCGCTGTAGCGGCGATAAAGTCGGGCGATCTCGCGCTCTCGGTGTGTGTGCGCGTTGGCCGACAGGAAGTCCGCGTCTAGCATCTCGTTCTTGGCCCGTGAGATCGCCCCGAGGATGGCGCTG
Organism: Candidatus Limnocylindrales bacterium; assembly: GCA_036385235.1. Taxonomy (GTDB): domain Bacteria; phylum Chloroflexota; class Limnocylindria; order Limnocylindrales; family CSP1-4; genus Fen-1039. Next base: position 3,283 of record DASVKT010000070.1, read on the forward strand.
GGCTTGTACTCGCCGGTAATCGGCAGGTCTTCCTCGCGCAGGATCACCTTCATGAGTGACTGCTGGTCGTCCGTGTCGTATACGACGAAGTGAGGGTCAAGACCGATCGCGGCGCCATCGCGCCGGAGAACGCGGGCGCAGAGAGCATGGAAAGTGCCCATCGCAACCTCACGGCCCGCCGCCTCGCCGATCAGACCGGTAATGCGGGCGCGCAATTCCGCCGCGGCCTTGTTGGTGAAGGTGACGGCCAGGATCTGCCAGGGCTTGACTTCGTTCACGCCCACGAGATAGGCGACACGATGGGCCAGCACGCGCGTCTTGCCGCTGCCGGCGCCGGCCAGGATCAGGACCGGACCTTCCGTCGTCTGGACGGCACGTTTCTGCTCCGGATTCATGCGCCCGAGGATTCGCTCGGCGAGAGCATCCGCCGCGGCCTTCCTCTCGGCCAGAGCGACGGGCTCCGGCTCGAACGGAGACGGCTCGAACGGAGACGGCTCGGACGGAGACGGCTCGGACGGCTCGCGGCCGCCGATCCGCGGACCCTCGAACGCCTCGGGCGGCGCCTCGGGCGGCAGCGGCGGCTCGTCGTCCGAGAACGCCGGCACGTCCGACACGCCGGACATAGCGGCCTCGGGCGGCATCTCGGAGCCGGAGGGCGGCCCGGCCGCCGACTCGGCAGCGGGCACGTCCCACCAACCTTCGAAGGTCTGCGAAGCGGCCTCGTCCCGGCCGTGTTCAGTACGAGCCTGTCGCCCGCGGCTTGGTGTTGAACTCACTCTGGAATTGTATGGGGGCCGCATTCACTCGGGATAACCGGCCCCCAAATGGCCAGCGAGCCTACGCGCCGATGGACTGGAGACCCGGGATTTCGAACTGGTCGGCCGGCGGCGCCGAGATCTGCCCGATGCTGTTCCAGTTGGACAGCACCAACCGGACGACCGCGGCGCCCGCACTCGGGTCTGTGGTCCTAAACTCGAGATGCTCCAGCTGGAAGTCGCCCTGCGTAATCCAGAGATCCAGCTGGCCGCCGCCGAGAGCCTGAACGGTCTGCAAACTCGAAAGGTTGCTGCTCAGCGCGCTCTGGGTGACGGTGGCGCGGATGTGATAGCAGGTGCCGCTCGGCTCCTGCTCCATACCAACGAGTACCGCGCCGGAGCCGGGGTCGTTGGCCACAGCCACCATCTGCGACACGATGAAGAGCGGGCCGCTGGCGGCAGTCGGGTCGACGGTCAGCGTCGAAGAGCCGACCATCGAGTACGTGGTGGCGCCGTACGGCCTGGTATAGGCGTACGGACTCACGACGATCAACTCGCCGGAGAGGCCGGACAAGCCGGGCAGTCCACCGATGACGTGGGCCGTCTTATTGGCGAAGTCGATGTCACCCTCGGCGGTGGTCCCGTCCAGGGAGATCGGCACCGACGTATAGACCGGGGTCGGCGTCGGCGAGAGAGAGACGCTCGCGGACGAAGTCGGACTGGGCGTGGGAGTGGGAGTGGGGGTGGGAGTCGGCGTGGGGGTGGGAGTCGGCGTGGCGCTGGGCGAGGTGCCGGGCGAGGTGCTGGGGCGGGCCGAGCCGGAACTGGTCGGTGTGCTTGCGGGCGACGGGCTCGGCGAGTCTGTCGGCGCCGGGGTTGCGGTAGGAGCCGCCGTTGGGGCTGCCTCAACGCCATAGAGGAACTGACCGCCCGAATCCAGCTTGAAGTGGACGGACTGCAGGCCCTTGAGAGAAGTCGTCGCGTTGTCCAGGATCTTGTGTGGATCTTCCAGCGTCGCGGATGTGCAGCCGGAGACGAGTGCCACGATGGTGAGGATACCGGCAGCAGCGATACTCAGAGACTTCCGACGAGACACCTAAATCCTCCACACGAAATGCCGGCGAATGACTGTCATGGCCTTGCGATCGCCGGCACAGAGCAGTACCGCAGCTGGCGGCTTGTGGCAGTGTACCCGGACGAGGCCCAGATCCGTCTGAAAGCGGTGCGGCCTAGCTCTGGACCTGGTCCGCAGATGGGGCCTGGATTGTCACGGATTGGCCGTACCGGGTCAGGATTACGGACACATCGAGGCTCCCGAGCGTCGGCGAACTGGCCCTGAGGAGGAACCTGGCCGGCTGGAGAGTATCCACGTAGACCCAGTAGTCCAGGGGCGCCAGCGCGAGTCCAGCGGCATTCGCGGCGGAGCCGGCGGCCTCTCCGGCTGCGGCTCCGCCGGCCGCGCCGATCAATTCGTTGGGCAGCGAGGCCGGCACGGTCACCACCACGTGGTAGACATCTCGGCCATCGACCGTCTCGCGCCCGCTGAGTGTGGCAGTCGCCCCGCTGGAATCCAGCTGTGTCTTGAGGAACTTCAATTCGTTGCCGATGTTCAACGTCGCGCCGGGACTGGCGTTGGGCACGAACACGGAGGTCGGGGCGTTGTACTTGGTGAACTTCGCGTTGGTGCTGAGCTTGATGTAGCTGAACCCGTCCACCATCACAACCTCAGCCGAAATGCCGAAGAGCCTGGGAAACGTGGCCGATACGTGGGCAGCCGACTTGGAGGCGTCCACGTCCCCAGACAGTGTCGAGCCGTCGACTTTGAGCGTCCCTTCGAGACCCACAGAACCGGTGCCCAGAAGCGCGCCGAGCTCACTGGCGTTGACGGAGCCATCCATCGTGCTCTCAACGTGGAATGTCGTGGCGGCTTCCATCTGCACGAAGCTCTGGCTGAGGATCGCCTGCGGATCTGTCAATCCGGAAGGAGCCGGCGTCGGCGCGCTACTGCCGCAACCCGCGACGACAACTCCGAATGCCACCACAAGCCCCGCACAAAGAGCAGCTCGCGTTCTGGAAACTGGGGTCATGTCATTCCTCTGCGCGGATCCCGAAGCCTTCCAAGACTGGCCGGGAAACGCCCATGTGTCAACCGTGACGCATGTCGTGTGACGCATGTCGCCAAACATGAAGATGCCCCGAGCGCATTGCCCGGGGCATCTTCGCCGGCAAGCCGGCCCATTGTGTCGCAGAAGGACTAGAAGTCCATCTCTCCGCCGCCGTGGCCGTGGCCGCCGGCGCCGTTGTCCTTCTTCTCGGGAAGGTCGGTGATCAGGGTCTCGGTCGTAAGAACCATCTTGGCGATCGAGGCCGCGTTCTCCAAGGCAGAGCGGGTCACCTTGGCGGCATCGACGATGCCCTTTTCGAACATGTCGCCGTACTCGCCCTTCAGGGCGTCGTAGCCGAAGCCGACCTTCATGCCACGGACCTGCTCGACCACAACCTCGCCGTGAGCGCCGGCGTTGTCGGCGATCTGGCGGATCGGGTACTCCAGGGCTCGGCGGACGATGTCGACACCAACCTGGGAGTCGGGCTCGTCCAGCTTGAGCTTCTCGAGAACGGCCTGGCAGTGGAGAAGGGTTGCGCCGCCACCGGCGACCATGCCTTCCTCGATACCGGCCCGCACGGTGGACAGAGCGTCCTCGATGCGGTGCTTCTTCTCCTTGAGTTCGACTTCAGTCGCGGCGCCGACCTTGATGACGGCAACGCCACCGGACAGCTTGGCGAGGCGCTCCTGGAGCTTCTCGCGGTCGTAGTCCGAAGTGGTCTCCTCGACCTGGGCGCGGATCATCGAGATGCGAGCCTTGACCGCCTCGGGCGCACCGGCGCCGTCGACGATGGTGGTGTCGTCCTTGGTGGCAACGACACGACGAGCCTCGCCGAGATCCTCGATCGTGACAGAGTCCAGCTTGCGGCCGATCTCCTCGCTGATGACCGTGCCGCCGGTCAGGACGGCGATGTCGCGCAGCATCTCCTTGCGGCGATCGCCAAAGCCCGGGGCCTTGACGGCCAGGACCTGGACGGTGCCGCGGAGCTTGTTGACGACCAGCGTGGCCAGGGCCTCACCGTCGACGTCCTCGGCGATGATCAGGACCGGGCGGCCGATCTGGACGGCCTTCTCGAGCGCCGGGAGCATGTCCGGAACGGCCGAGATCTTCTTGTCGGTGATGAGGATCTTGGGGTTGTCCAGGACAACTTCCATGCGGTCGGCGTTGGTCACGAAGTAAGCCGAGATATAGCCTCGGTCGAACTGCATGCCCTCGGTGTATTCCTTCTCGAGGCCCAGGCTCTGGCCCTCTTCGACGGTCACCACGCCGTCCTTGCCGACCTTGTCCATGACTTCGGCAATGATCTCGCCGACTTCCGGATCGGCGGCCGAAATGGTCGCGATCGCGGCGATCTCCTCGCGGGAGTCGATCGGGCGGGACTGCTTCTTGATCTCTTCGACGACGGCCAGAACGGCCTTCTCGATGCCGATGCGGATGAGCATCGGGTTAGCGCCCGCGGTTACGTTGCGGATGCCTTCGTTGATCATGGCCTGGCCCAGGACCACCGCGGTGGTGGTGCCGTCGCCGGCGACGTCATCGGTCTTGGTCGCGACTTCCTTGAGAAGCTGCGCGCCCATGTTCTCGAAGGGATCTTCGAGTTCGATGTCGCGAGCGATCGTCACGCCGTCGTTGGTGATCGTCGGGGCGCCGAACTTCTTGTCCAGGACGACGTTCCGGCCCTTGGGGCCGATCGTGACCTTGACTGCTTCGGCGAGCTTGTCCACGCCGCGCTTGAGACCACGACGAGCTGCCTCGTCGAATACGAGCTGCTTAGCCAAGTACTGTTCCTCCGCTGAGTGCGGCCCGCCGGGTCTTGCCCGGGGCCGATCTGGTCAAACCCGGCGGCCGATGGGGCCGCGCAAGGTCAGCCCTCGACGATGGCGAGCCATCGGTGGCTGATCGTTGTTAGCCCTCGACGATGGCTAGGATGTCCTTCTGGCTGACGATGAGGAGTTCCTCGCCGTCTACCTTGAACTCCGTGCCGGCGTACTTCGAGTACAGGACTCGGTCGCCTTCCTTCACGTCCATCGCCTCACGCTTGCCGTCCTCGAGGATCTTGCCAGGACCGGCAGCCAGGATCGTTCCCTCCTGCGGCTTTTCCTTTGCCGTGTCCGGCAGCAGGATTCCGCTCTTGGTCACTTCCTCGCGGGGAGTGGGCTGGATGACGACGCGATCGCCAAGGGGCTTGAGCTTCTTGCTGCTCACATTAGCCGATGCCAACGCGCAGTTCCTCCTGTGGACGGCTTAGTACGTGCCGTCGTTTCTCCTGGATGGTGTTCGTCCGACACCGATATTGACCGGTGCCAAAGCTCCTGCCGGAGTGCTCGAGCGCTTCAGGCGTGCGACCCTTGAGCCCATCACCGCGCTCCGTGTAGGCCCCGATTCGGGCCGCTCCGTTGCTGCGGCGGCGACGCCTGAGCGTTGATTAGCACTCTACCGTTGAGAGTGCTAACAGACTACCGACGGGGGCCGGGGCTGTCAAGCACCGGGGGCTGGGCGTGGGGCAACGCGCGCCTCGATTGCCGCCACTCCTCTTGCCCCATTCTGCCCGGCGCGTCGTCATGAACGAGTCGCGCTGTGGCCGATCCGGATTCATGACAAATGCCAATCCCCGCAACGCGGGACGGAGTCGTCCCCCGCAACGCGGGGCGGAGTCGCCCCCCGCAACGCGAGCCAAACTGCGTGTCCGACCGCGACGCCCGGACAACTGAATGCCAAATGCCAGTGGCCCACGATCCGGAATCGGCAAATGGCAGGGTCCGGGCCAACCCGCGAGTGGTGGCGCGTTCGCGCGCGCGCCCGCCCGGTCTATCTCGCGTATGTTCGCGTGGTGCGAACAGGTTTCGCTCCCGGTCGCCGCTTGATCAAGGCAGCCGCCATCTCGAGCCGAATCGGGGGAGCATCAGGGCCTCCAGACGACCGCCGGCGACCGAATCTGGTCGTCTAGGGACGCGGGATTGGCCCCCACGGAGCCGACACGGGCGGGCGGCCGCGCCGGATGGACCCGTGGCGCCAGGTTCCGGGAATCTTGTTCGCACGGCGCGAACAGGCGCAGGATCCGAACTTTGGGCCCGCGCGCGCCGCCACGGGCGGTCGCTCGGCGCCGCTCGCGTTGCCAGAGTTGGCATTTGGCATGATTGCCGCGCAAGCGTAGGACCCAGCTCAACACAAGGAACAGGAAGCCGGAGTGATGAGCGAACCTACCGACATCCCCGACTACGTCCAGCGCAACCGAGCCGTCTGGGATGCCTGGGCGCCCGATTGAGTTGCGGCCGGTGAACAGGCCTGGGCGGACGCCGAACCGACGTGGGGAACGTGGAGCATTTCCGAGAGCGAAGTCCGGATGCTCACCGACGTGAGCGGGCTCGACGCCATCGAACTCGGGTGCGGCACCGGCTACGTGTCCGCCTGGCTGACCCGTTTGGGCGCCCGGCCCGTTGCGATCGACAACTCGGCCAAACGGCTGGAGACTGCCCGCCGACTCCAGATCGAGCACAGCCTGGAGTTCCCGCTGATCCACGGCAATGCCGAGGCGGTCCCCTACCCCGACGCCTCGTTCGACTTCGCCATCTCGGAATACGGCGCAGCCATCTGGGCGGACCCGTATCGCTGGATTCCCGAAGCCGCGCGGCTCCTGCGCCCTGGCGGGCGCCTGGTCTTCCTGAAGAACAGCTACCTGAGCATTCTGTGCGCCCCGGACAGCGAAGACCCGGCCGGCGACAGGCTCATCCACGACCAGTTCGGTTCGTACAGGTTCGAGTGGTCCAGCGACGACTCGGTCGAGTTCCACCTGCCCCACGGCAAGATGATCGTCCTATAGCACGACAGCGGTTTCGAGGTCCAGGAACTTGTCGAACTGCGGGCGCCAGAGGGCGCGACGACACGCCACATTTGCATGATGCCGGAATGGGCTCGCCGCTGGCCCAGCGAGGAAGTGTGGAAGGCTCAAAAGAGACGATAGCGCCCCGGAACGTTCGCGCCGGGCATCGCCGCTACTTCCCCAAAGCGCTCTCGATCTGGCCGAAGTGCGACGTGCGGTGGATGGAGCGATCCAGGAGCGCGGGGCGTTCGGCCAGGATTGCTTCGATTGGGGTTGAGTCTGGAAGGCCGCCGATGATGGCGTCGATTTCCTCCGCGGCGGCGAGCGCCTCCGCGATGACGGCATCCGCGGACGTGGCCGCGAACGCATTCCACGTGGCCGGCAGACCATCGTTGAGCAGGTATGCCAGATCATGGGGCAGATAGGAAGGCTGACCGCCGGGGCCGCTCGCCAGGGCGGCACGCCACCGCCCGGCCAGAAACCGATCCCAGAAGGCCATGTGGCCGATGACCTGGCCGACGGTCCACTCCCCTTCCCCGGCCGATTCGGCCAGGTCGGCCGCAGTCAGGCCACCGAGAAGACCGCCGAGCCGGGCCCGGCTGGAGTCGTTGCGCTCAACGTAGGACCGATCCGCCGGAGCGGCTTCGGGCCGGCCGGCGGCAAGCGCCGCCTCGATCTGGTCGAGATGCGTGTCGCGATGACCCCAGCGATTGATGAGGTTCGGCCGCTCGGCCGCGGTCGCCTCGGGGAGCCGGTCCACGAGTTCGATCAGCAGAGCGTCCAGCGACTCGGCGGCGGCGACCGCCTGAGGACCGAGGTCAATTCCGATCCGGCCGGTCCAGGC
>DASVKT010000071.1:0-4397 GCA_036385235.1 Candidatus Limnocylindrales bacterium
CCGTGGTACATGAACGTCCGGCGCACATCGCCCGCCCGTCCAACCACCAGCAGATAGCCGATGAAGATCACGACGCGGATGAGACCCTCGGCAAGCTGAAGGCCGAAGCCCTGGTCCACGCGACCGACGGTGGCCTGCGCAATCAGCAGCGGGATCAGGAAGAAGATGCCGATGCCGAGCACGAGGCTGAACAGCAGCATGCCGCCCACGGCCACGTTGTAGCCCTTGCCCATGCCCTGGGAAGTGGCGGCCGGCCGGCCGGCCGAGGTGCCGGAAACGGCGTCCGGGTCCGTGTACGGAGTGGCGTCCGCCTTGGGGGTCGAGGCCGTCTCGGCCTGGGAGTCCTTGGGCGCGTCCTGCGCATCGTCGCTGCCGTCGTCGGCGCTCGCAGCCGCACAGAAAGCGGGCCCACCGAAAACGAGGGCGATGGTCTGAATTACGCCGCCGAACAGCGAGGTGGTCGCGCGATTACCGTCGCCCGATGCCGGGCCACTTCCCGACCCGGGCTTCTCCTGGTCCCCACCCTCGAGGCCAAGGGCCTGGAGCGTGGCCGAGCGGACGAGCCAGCGCGTGCCGGTGACAAGCGTGTCGTAAAGCACGACGAGGCCACGCAGGAACGGCATCTTCAGCGCCCGACGGGCGCGGAGCCCCAGGTCAAGGCGTTCGGTCGCCCAAACGATGGATCCGTCCGGGTGGCGCAGAGCAACCGCGAGAGCATTGCGGCCGCGCATCAGAACGCCCTCGACGAGCGCCTGACCGCCGTACTTGTACGTAGCCATGGCCGGATTCTAGCCTCTGAGTGAGGTGGAGCCGCACTGGTCGCCGCATCCGCGGCGGGTGGCGGCGTCGGCCGGCAGCAAACGCAACCCGCCCGATTGCTCGGGCGGACGCAAAACTATGCCCGCTGCGTGCGCTCGAGGCGGCGCTGGAAGCGCTCGACCTGGCCGGCGGTGTCCAGGATCATCTGCTTGCCCGTGAAGAACGGGTGGCAGCTGTTGCACACGTCGACGCGCAACTCATTCCGAGTCGAGCCGATCTCGAACTGAGTCTTGCACGAAGCGCAGTGAACAGTGGCCTGGAAATACTTCGGGTGAACGTTCGTCTTCATTTGAACTCCCAGGCGCCTTCCGTGCGGTCCCCCGCCGGTGGTCGTCCGTGGCGCGGGCGGCGCGTCGGGCGCCGGACCGCTTTCCTATTGGCTCGGGGCTATTCGCCCGCCAGAGCCTCGATGCGGATCTGCTTCTTCTGGCGGGTGACGTGCTCGTAGTGCACGGTGCCGTCAATTTTGGCAAAGACGCTGTAGTCGTGAGCAAGACCGGCGTTCGGGCCGGCCTTGAACGTCATGCCGCGCTGTCGAACGATGATCGAGCCCGCGGTCACGAACTGGCCGTCGCCGGCCTTGCAGCCCAGCCGCTGACCAACGCTATCGCGGCCGTTCTTGGAGCTCGAGCCTGCCTTCTTGTGGGCCATCGATTATTCGTCCTTCTTGGTCTTCGCGGCCTTCGGGGCGGCCTTTGGGGCGGCCTCGGCGGCGGGTTCGTCTGTCTTGTCGGCCTTGGGAGCCTTCGCGGCCTTGGCCGGCGCCTCGGCAGCAGCCTCAGCCTCGACCTTTGCGGCGGTCTTGGCCGGAGCCTTGGTCGTCTTGGCCTTGGGGGCGGCTTCCTCTTCGGCAGCCTTGCGAGCCTTCAGCTTCTCGGCGAGAGCGGCATCCTCGGCAGCCTGGCGAGCGGCGGCCTTGCTGACCTTGCTCTTCTCGGCTGCGGCGGCGTCCTCGGCGACCTTCGCGTCGGCGGCTGCGCTCTTGTCGCCAAGGCGAACGTCCGTGATCTTGAGGACGGTCAGTTCCTGGCGGTGACCCTTCTTGACGCGGCTACGGGCCTTGGGCCGGTACTTGAACGAGATGGTCTTCTCGCCGCGGGTGAAACGCACCACTGTGGCGGTGACGCCGGCGTTCTCTGCAATGGGCTGGCCGACGGCCCGCTGGTCGCCATCCACGACCAGCAGTACGCGGTCGAGGTTGATCTCCTGGCCAGGCTCGGCATCTAGCAGCTCGACTTCGAGCTCGGTACCGAGCTCTACTGTGTACTGCTTGCCGCCGGTCTCGATGACTGCGTACATGGGTCCTCAGGAAGGGTGACGGGGGCGGTGCGGCCCCTCAGGTGCATGACACGAATAAGCCCCCGGCAAGCCGAGGCGCGAGTTGGGAGTTTACGGCGGGAACCCTCCCTCGTCAAACCCCGGTTGGTGGCCGGGCTACCTCGGGGCCGGTTTAGGCTCGGCCGGCTCGGCCGGCTCGGCCGGCTCGGCCGGCTCGGCGGGCGGTGCAAGTAGAAGATCCTCGGCCAGCCATAACCGCTCTCGCGTGGGTCGGACGATTTCGATCGGTGGGCGGCGGTCCGGCGTGGGCATCGGCTCGGTTAATTCGGGCATCTCGGGCTCTTTGCCCTCTCCCGCCGGCACGTTGGCCGCCAAGCCCAGGTCCTCCGCGAGAGCGGCCACGACCTCTTCGGCCCTGCCGCTTCCCCCACTTTGCGAGTGGCGAAGGCGCATCCAGAGCCCGGTAGCCTCGTCTGCGGCCGCGTCCGGCGGTACCGCGTCCGGGTCTGCCGCGCGCAGTTGAAGATCGAAGACGAGCGGGCGAAGGTCGTATCGAATGGTCTTGGTTTCCTTGCGACGCTCGCGAGTCAACTGATCCGCCGCCAGCAGACGGGCCACCGCGCCCTCGATCTGGCCTTGTTCCACGTTCAACAAGGTCAGCCGGTAGTCGGCCGCGGCCAGCTGGGGCGCAATTGCGGGCGCATTGACCCAAACGTCGTAGAGATCCTCGACCGTATAACCGAGCGGCAAACAGGCCTTGAGTCGCTCGCGCAGGTCCGGCGCGGTCAGCTTCTCGGCCAGGTAGACGTCCGCGAGTTCGTGCTCCGCGAGCACGCCCAACTGGAGCGGTGCGGCGAAGACCAGCTTGGGCCGGGGGTTGAAACCCTCACTCGTGGCGACCGGAATCTCACCCCGCCTGAAGGCACGTTCCCACGAATGGACCGCGTCGAGGTGGGAGAGGTAGCGGGCATCCTCGCCTCGGGCAAAGACCAGGCGCCAGCGCTGGCGGATCTCGCTCATGCTGTCGGCCCCGATGCCGGCGCGGGGGACGCCGCGGCTGCCGACTCGGCAAGGCGACGGTCCTTCGACGACGCCTTCGACTTCCGACCCCAGCGCCCGACGACAACGTCGGCCGACGTCGCCTGGACGACCAGAGTGAATAGGACGACCCCGAAGGTGATGCCCTGCAACTCCGTTCGATGGGGAAAGTCGCTCGGGAGGGAGAGGGCGAGAGCGGTCGAAACGGCGCCGCGGAGCCCGGCCCAGAAGATCACGTGCAGCCAGCCGAGGGGCATGTCGCCCACGTCGTGAGTCTTCGCGGCCGGTGCGGCCGGTGCGGCCGGTGCGGCCGGATCTACCGCCCGCTTCCGTAGCGCCCGACGGCCCAGCCGCCAGGCGCCCAGCAGGCCGTAGACGATGATGGCCCGCGCCGCCAGGGTCGCTCCGATGGCCCAGGCGATCGGGACCGCAAGGCCCACCAGAGAGTTTGCCGCGATGGCGAAACCCACCACGAGAAAGACAAAGGCCGTGGCCATGAAAGCCACGAACTCCCAGACCGTGTCGAGGGCCTCTTGGGTGCGTTCCGAAAGGCCGAGCCGGCGCCCGTAGTTGCCCAGAACGATGCCGGCCACCGCCGTGGCAATGACCCCGGAGCCGCCGAGGGCGTCGGCGGCAAGGTATGTGCCGTAGGCCAGCACCACCGAGAGGCTGATCTCGATGAGGTGATCGCCCACGTTCGGCAGGATTCGCGAGGCCGCGAACCCGGCGGCGGCGCCGAGCAACGCGGAGAGGATGACGACCGCGACGAAGGTGAGGCCGATCTCCAGCGGCCCGATCGGCCGCGTGACGTAGGCGGCCGCAATCGCAAACAGGACAATGCCGGTGCCGTCGTTGAAGACGCTTTCCGCCTCGACGAGCGTGGCCAGCCGGCGCGGCGAGCCCACGCGCTTGAAGGTGGCAATGACCGCGGCCGGGTCCGTCGCCGAGAGCATAGCCCCCACGACGAAGGCCTCCGGTCCGGACAGCCCCGCCCCAAAGTGGAGCGCCGCGGCTATGACAGCGGCGCTGATGAAGACGCCAGGGCCGGCGAGCAGAGCCACTCCCCCAATCGAGGGCCGGAGCTTGCCGAAATCTGTCTGGTAAGAAGCCTCGAAGATCAGGGCCGGCAGCAGGACTACCAGCACGAGCTGAGGCGTGACCTCCACTCGCAGCGGCGAGGCCAGCGCACCGGCAGCGATGCCGAAGCCCACCAGAGCGACCGTATACGGCAGCTTGATACGCCGGGCCAGGAGCGTGACCAG
>DASVKT010000072.1:0-2354 GCA_036385235.1 Candidatus Limnocylindrales bacterium
GGACCGCAATCCCGGGTCTTCGACGAGGCCGAGAACCGCTGGTTCACGGAACAGGCGCTCCTGTACACGTTGATCACCGGCAAGGAGCGCTGGGGGCACCTCGGATGACACGCCTGGTGATTGCCCTTGGGGGCAACGCCCTGATCAGGCGAGGTGAGCCCGGCTCGACGGAGGTTCAGCGCCGCAACCTGGTGGAAGCGGCGCGCGGCATCGTCACGCTGGCCGAGGGCAGTCGGGCGGAGATCGTGATCACCCACGGCAACGGGCCGCAGGTGGGCTTCCTGGCGATCGGCGCCGAGATGGCTTCGTCGGTGGTTCCGGCGCCGCCGCTCGACGTTCTCGGTGCGGAAACGCAGGGTCAGATCGGCTACTTGCTGGCCCAGGCGCTCAACGACGCGTTTCTTGAGCGCGGGCGGCGGCGCGAGATCGCGGTCATCGTCACCCGGACCGTGGTTCCGGCCGACCACCCGGCCTTCGCCAATCCCACGAAACCCGTGGGCCCGATCTATGACGAAGCTACTGCCCGTGAGCACGCCGCCACTCGCGGTTGGAGCATCGCGCCCGACGGCAAGAACTGGCGACGCGTCGTTCCATCGCCGCCGCCATCGCGGATCGTCGAGGCCGTGGCCATCCGATCACTGGTGGATTCGGGCGTGCTCGTCGTCGCGTCAGGGGGTGGGGGAGTGCCCGTTATCGAACTCCCCGGCGGCCATCTGCAGGGCGTGGAGGCGGTGATAGACAAAGACCTTGCGGCCGTGGTCCTGGCTCGCGCCGTGGATGCGGACGGGCTGGTTCTGCTCAGCGACGTTGACGCGGTGTATCGCCGCTGGGGCACGCCGCGCCAGGAGCCGATCCTGCGGCTATCCGTTGAGGAGGCATACGAAGGCCTCGCCGCAGGCGCCTGGCCGTCCGGCTCCATGGCCCCCAAGGTTCGGGCCTGCGCCGAGTTCGTCTCGGGCGGCGGCCGTTTCGCAGCCATCGGCGCTCTTGAGAATGCCGTGGCCATCGTCGAGGGCAGCTCCGGGACGTGGTTCGGGGCCGAGTCCGTTGGATTGCCGAGAAGGGCTGCCTGAACCGGAGCTGCCTGAACTGGAGTCCGGGCCGGTGCTATGCCGTCATCTGGAAGTCGGCGACGAAGGCGGTCACCCCGGCCGCGTCGATCGTGGGCCCGTACGTCACAAATGCCATGTAGAGGTTGTCGCCGACCAGGACGACTACGCCCGCCATCGAGTAAGTGTCCTTGCTGAGCGCGAATATTCGGGAGGGATGGCCGTTGAGAGTAGTGTCGGACTGCGAATCCAGCGTAAGTGCGTTGCTTGATTTCATGCCGTTGATCGCACCGTCGAAGGCCACCGCGGCGCCTTCGCCGGTCAGCGTTCCGGCCGGGTATCGCCAGAGGGCCACGTTGTAGTCCAGGTTCGTGTTGGCGAGATACTCCCAGTCGAACGTTGGGACGGCGCCTGACTTGGTGGTTGTGGTCGTTTGCGTCAGTTTGGGCGCGGCCGGGAACTTGGCCGTGAAGCCGTAGCCTGCGGGCGCGACCACCACCCAGCCGGCATCGGCAGCGGTGGCGGTGGGCGAAGGCGTCGAGAGCGGCGTTGGAGTGTCTGTCGGCACGATGGACGGCGAGGGAGTCGAGCCTGCGGCCTTGGTGGCTTCGGCGGTTATGGCGGCCGAGCCACATGCCGAAAACACGACCGCGCCAGCCAGGACCAGGACGATCAGGCGACGCACTTGGTTTCTCCCTCGTTTGGTGGTCGATGTTGGGGTGGGTCTTACGCGCTCCAAATATAGGCTTTCAGTGCCCATTAGGAGGGCTTGTGCGCTGCTCCTGCCGGGCCGCGTGGCCCGATGGCGCCGCCGCCGGGGCCGTGTGGCGCGGTGGCTCCGCCGCCGACCCGATGGTCGGCAAGTTGAACAATCCGCCCCGGCTCATCGTCTGGACCTCCGAGCGGTGAAGACGTGATGAACAGCACTCTTCTCCCTCGAGCTACTGGGTCCGAGAGGGGACGGCGCGCGAGTGCCTTCCCCTCTCGTATTCGACACCTGTGCGACGCCGCTCGTTGACGGCGGCGCCTCGGCTGCGGACCCTGGGAGCCGGGTGGTCCAGGCAACTGCTCATATGCAAATCGGGGTAGCACGGAGTCGACTTGTCGGCGCCGCGGAGGCCGGCAAAGCCTGTCTCGGGCCCCCAGTCGATCCTAGATGAGCGCGAGGGCGTGCTTCCGGCCGGCAATTTGGCTGGCTGAGCGCCTGATATTGCCCACGTTCCTGCTGCCGTGCTACCGGGATTTGAATCTGGCTAGTTGTTGCGCCGGCGGACCCGGCGCCGGTGCGGCGCCTGCGGCCCGCGC
>DASVKT010000073.1:0-4691 GCA_036385235.1 Candidatus Limnocylindrales bacterium
GGGCCTCGAGCGCTCCCCGAAGCGGACCGTCGCCAACGATCGTGGCCTCGAAGCTGAGGTCACCCAGAAGGCCGAGCGCCTCGATGAAGATATCCGGCCCGTACTTGGCTTCCAGCCACTTCACGAAGCCGATGCGCAGTGGCGCCGACTTGGGGCGCGCACTCGACCCCGGGACGGCCTCTGCCGGCGCGAAGACGGACGTATCGACCCCGAACGGAATCACCGTGGGGGCGACCCCGAACCGGTCCCGAGCCACGTCCGACAAGAAGTGGCTCGTAGCCGTCACGGTCTCAGCGCCACGCAGCAACGCTCGCAGCTGGGCGGCATGGAACCGGCCCCAAAGTCCGCCTCGTACGGCGGTGATGTCCCGACCCCAGACCGAGGCGACGAGCGGATGAACGCCGCGCAGTCCCGCGGCCACCAATCCTCCCCGGACATAGTGGAGTGCGATGACGGTCTGAGGCTGCCGAGCCAACCGGCCAACCCGTCGCCGCGCCGCCACGAGTCCACCGGCAATGCGCCAGATCGGGCGCCCGCGTCGGGCCAGATCGATCGGTACGACACGACAGCCGCGATCGATCAGAGCGGCCGACCAGCGGCGGACATGGACGCTCCCCTGGTCGCCGACAATGACAACAGTCAGCCGCTCCGAGGTTCCGGTTGCCATTCGCCGCGGCCGGCTACGAAGCCGGGCTGGATGACTGGGCCTCCGCGGGTACCGAATCGGCCGGTGCCGGACCCTTCGATCTTTTCGCCGTGCCCGCCGCAACGGCGAGGCCAATCAGCAGCCAGTAGACGTACATCATCTGGTTGTTGAAATACGAAGGCGTTGTGGCCGCAAAGATGGACCCCGCGGCGGTCATCGTCAGCGCCGTCAGCGCCAGAGCAGACACGGCTCCGGTGCTGGCCCGCCAGGCCTTGAGCGCCGCGACCGCGGCCGCGATGAACAGGACCAGATAGGCGAGCAGGCCCAGGACGCCGTAGCGGAGCAGGATCAAGACGTACTCGCCCGGATCGCCGCCTATCTCATAGTCCTTCGGCGGCCCGAGACCGACGATCGGTGACTGCAGGAAGGACGGTTGGCCGCTCGCAATCCGCGATGGATCGACATCGCGAGTCAGGGCATAGGCAGGAGCCTGAGTACCGGCGGTGAACGTCGCGCCATCCACCGCGATGGAGGCCCCGCCATCCCCGGACAGCGTCTCGATAGCGAGCTCCTCGACGTATACGAGTCCCTTGGCCGGGGCGACGAAATGGCAGTCCGCCCGAACCCACGAGCCATCGGCCGGCAATGTCGGCTCGTCCGCGCAGGCCGGCGCGACTCGCGATCCATCGGCCAGGATCTCCGAGGCCGACAGCTGGATCCTGTGGGCTGCACCGTCGGTGGAATGGAGCCAGACCGACATGGCGTAATCGGTCGAGGGCACAAGCGTGTAGACGATGTAGTTCGTGAACGCCCCGCCGGGACTCAACTTCACCGCGGCCGAATGGGACCCGAACCGTCCGGTCGATGCCGTCGTGGCAGTTGAACCTGAATCCCACTGCCATTCCGCCACGTCGCCGCCGGCGCTCTCGAAACCAGAATCGAAAATCACATTCGGCGACGAGGACGCCACGTACGTGGGGCCATCCGGGTCGCCCGGCGTCTCCAGCGTGGCGGAGACAAGATAGCCGTTTGCTCCGGAATGAATCGAATAGGGCGCTCGCGTCCCGGGATCGACCGGGGCGGCCGAAAACCCTGCTCCAGCCAGCGCAGTCGCAACGGCTGCATCCGATGCCGGCCACTGGCCTGAGGAGCAGAAACTTGCATTGAGTGCGGCCGCAATGGCAGCCACGTCCGCCTTGCGCTGGGTATCGCGCGCAGACGCAGCGTTGCTGCTCGCGGCGGGCGCATTGTCCGGCGAGTGGCCCGGCGCTGCGGCCGCGGGCACGGAACCCGCGCACAAACCCACGCCGGCCGCCGGCTCTCCGGGGCCGCCGAACAGCAGCTTGAGGCGCCCTACACGCAGGATCACAGACGAATCCTTTGCCAGCCCGCCGATGTTGTATTTGGTCTGAACGGCCTGGGCCTGCGACGGAACGAGGGAGAGAGCGCCCAGCGAAAGAGCCACGCAGACGCCAAGCATCAGCCCTGAGACGAGCCATCGAGTCGGCCTGCGGCTGACCGCCACCACGATCACGCCCAGCACCAGCGCGCCGAGCGCCGCGACCACAGCGCCGCGCGATTGGGCGAAAACGATGTCCAGCACCGCCATGCCAAAGCCGCCGACCAGCGCGTACCGTCGCCACCCGTCCAGCCTGACCCGCAAGAGCAAAGACCATAAGGCGGCCATCGCGAAGGCAACGGCGAGCAGGGAGAAGGCGTCGGCATTCGCCATAGTCCCGACGGCCCGGCCTCCGCGGACAACTCCGTCCAGGTTGTGGCCGGTCGCCCAGAGAGATGTGACGGTGGTGTTGAAACCACTCGGGCCGAGCGTCTGCGCCAGGGCAAAGACACCGATCGGAATGGAAACCACCCACAGCAATCCAAGCCCGCCGAAGGCGGTCCGATCGGTAGGGTCGCACGTCCGAGCCAGACGGTACATGAGCCAGAAGAGCACCGGTCGCATCACCTCGACGGCATCCTTGGGCGAGCGGCTCAGCCCCTTGATCAGGAAGGGCGACAGAAGGATGGTCAAGGTGATGGCGACGATCAGGGCACCAAACCCGAAGTCCACGAGGCCGATGTGCCGCGCCTCCGGATGGCACTTCAGGTACAGGGCAAGAGGAACGAGGAAGACGAGCAGGCCAAGCTGATCGAGCCGAATCACCGGCAGCGAGCCCGGCAAATCGATGTTGGGCGAAACGATCGCGGCCGCCAGGACAAGCAGCGCGGCCGCCAGCCGCGACGATGGACGCTCGAAGTCTAGGATCTGAGTCAGCCGCCGCAAGAAAGTCATGCCGAATCGGGGTCCTCGTGGTGGTGGGTTCCGGGCGACCGAACTATACAGCCAGCCTCATGGCCGCAGCCGGGCCGACAACATTCCATCAGCCCGCGCGGCGCCGAACCGGAGCCCAGCCGCCTGTCGGAGCCCAGCCGCCGCAAGCCGCCTGCTACCATCGGGGCTCCACACGCGCAGCGGAAACATCGATGGACTTTGTCTTCTTCGCCGACCCAACGAGCGTCCACACCGAACGCTGGGCAAGCGGTTTGCGGTCGCGCGGCCATTCGGTCCGGATCATCCCGGACAACGAGGGTAGCCGGCGCGGCGTATCCAAGGTGATCGCGTGGCTGAGGCTCATGTGGCAAGCGAGAAGAGCCACCGGCCGTAGTCGCGCGATCCTGGTCGCCCACTGGATACCGGCAGGCCTCCGCGCCACGCTCCTGATGGGAACCCACCCGCGAATCGGCGTGGCCTGGGGCAGCGACATCTACCTGACCGCAGGCGGCTCGGCTCGCCTCGTTCTGCGAATGCGCCAGCAAGCGGCCTTCCTGCGCGGCTGCGATGCGGTCGTGGCGCCAAGCGAGGATCTAGCCCGGGCGACGCGTGTGATCGCCGATCGGCCGGTAGACGTGATACCGCTCGGCGTGGATGCGGCGAGCTTCGCGGGGCCGACGAGGGGCTCCGGCCGGGGGCACGACCCACACGAGATCGTCATTGGCTTCGCCAAGAGCCTGCAGCGTATCTACGGCCCGGACCTGATCGTGGAAGCCGCGGCGCTGCTGGCCAAGGACCCGACGCTGCCGCGAACCCGCTTCCGCCTCGCCGGCAGTGGCACGCTGGGCCCGGAACTCGCCGCGCGAGCGGCCGAGCTGGGAATCGCCGATCGGATCGAGCTGGTCGGGCGAATCGAGCCATCGGCCATGCCCGAGTTCCTCGCCGGACTGGACATCTACGTCATGCCGTCCCGCAGTGAGTCACTCGGCGTCGGGGCGCTGGAGGCAGCGGCAGCCGGTCTGCCGGTCGTCGCGACTCGCGTTGGCGGAATCCCCGAAGCGGTGGCCGACGGCGAAACCGGCCTGCTGGTCCCGAGCGAGGATGCGCCGGCGCTCGCTTCGGCACTCGGGCAGCTGGCCCAAGACAAGGACCTGCGAGCGCGGCTTGGAGAGGCCGGACGCCGCCGCGTCGTCGCCGAGTTCGACTGGCAGATGACGCTTACCCGCTTCGAGGCCGTAGCGCAGAGGGTCGCCGAGCGTTGCTGACCTCGACGGCGTCGGCGGCTACCTGGAACCCAACAGAGACGCACCTTTCCTGAGCGCCCCACCGACCATCCCGTAGACTCGCTCGAACTCGGCCCGCCTGGGCACCACGAAGTCCAGCGGCGAAACCTTGGCCCAGCGGCTGGCCACCCACAACAGAACCATCGCGTGGCAGGTATACGAAATCAGGGAAGCGGCCGAAGCTCCCACGATCCCCAAGCGCGGGATCAGGATCAGGTTGGCGCCGATATTCACCGACAGGCCGACGATGCCGGCCACCGTCGTGGCGATGGGCCGCCCCAGCCCAGACACGTACGACGCCAGAACCTTGGAGAGGCTCAGCGACAGGACGCCCGGCATGATCACGACAAGGGCCGGAAAAGCGGCGTGGTATTCAGGCCGGAGCAACCCCCAAATGGCAACGAAGCCGGCCGGAATGACCGCCAGAGATGCCAGGAACGTGGTCAGCATGGCCAGGCGTGAAACCGCCGGCGCCAATCGGTCCGCGTCT
>DASVKT010000074.1:0-19597 GCA_036385235.1 Candidatus Limnocylindrales bacterium
GCGGCCTGGGGCACGTACGTGGACCTGCTTCGGGGTTTGGGCGGTACTTTCTCCAAGGGCCACAACTTTGCTCCGGGAGCGGTTGCGCACATGGCTGGCGCGCCGGACTTGGTGGCGTCAGCGGTGCAGTTGGGGTCCGTGGCCGTCGCCGTCGCCGCGCTGGTGGGCGCCTACCGTTGGGCCTCTCCCACCGCAAGCCTGATGGTCACGATCGTGGCCAGTCAGTTGCTATCCGCGCCGTTGTGCGACCACTATGCCGTGCTTTTGCTTCTGCCCGTGGCGTGGCTTGTGGGCCGTGGCCACAAGTGGGCGGCGCTGATTCCGCTACTCGGCTGGATCTCGCTGTTCGCCTCAGATGACGTAGCTTCGTGGCCGGCCGTCGCAAGCATTCCGGTCACGTTCTTTGCGGTGCTGGCGATTTTGCTGTGGGAGGCGCGGCGAGAGAGGAGCGAGGCGTCGCCGGGCGCGAACTCGCCGGCAGCGCCGAATTAGCGGGCGGCCCGACATCGGGCGCTTGTCCGCTTGTACCGGACAAGAATTTGGTCTGAGGCGAGATCCGGAAGGAACCGGGCTGACATAACTCCTTGTTGAGAGCCCGGTCCGGCTCATTTCGAAGGCAGCGGTGCCTCGGTTCGATGTCCTGAAGTCGGCAGGCGGCCGAATCCGGTCGCATCGACAGGGGTCGGCGCCGGCATTTCGTCATCGCCGCCCGGTTGTCCGTTGTAGCCGGACAAACGCAGGATCGCCGATTGGGAGGCGCGCTCGGTCCGGCCCGCCCGCCCCGTGGGCGGTCGTTCGCGCGGCAACGAGCTTTCTGGCGCCACCAGGGCCTGGTGATATGCTCGGTCGGTGACCCTTTGCTCAGCCCTCGCGCGATGACCGCCCCTGCCGCTCCTCGCCTGCTGGCCGTCCGTCGCGCCTTCGGTGACATCAACCCGGAAGCGTGGGACGCCCTCGCGGCCGCCACCCCCTGGGCCACTCCCTTCTCGCGCCACTGTGTCCAGAAGGCGTGGTGGGGTGCGTATGGTGCGACCGCCCACGATCAGACGCTCGTGGTTGTGGACCGAGCCGCTCCGGAGACCCTCGTCGGGATCGTGCCTTTGATGCATCGCCATGAGCTGGAGCCCGGCGACCTTGCCGCCCGAACCACGATTCGCCACCAGCCCGGCCGGCCCATACGGCCCGTCCCCGAATCCGCGACGGCAGTCTTCTTCGGGGCCTCGTATCACGCGGACTATGCCACCGTCCTCTCCGCGCCTTCGGATCTGAACGCCGTCTGCGCCGCCGTCGCCGCGGAGCTGGCCGCCACCGACCCGAGCCGCTGGGACGTCATCGATCTCCGCCGCCTCCGCGCCGCCGATCCTGCGACGGACGCCCTGGCCAAGTCCCTGGAGTGGGTCGCGTCGCAAGCGGCCTGGTGCCTGACTCGCGAGCAGGAAGACGTTTGTCCTGTCCTGACCCTGGCGCCCGGGATGGACTACGAAACCTACCTCGGCACTCTGGACAAGAAGGAGCGCCACGAAATTCGCCGCAAGGTCCGCCGGGCCGAGGCCGCCGGCGAGGTCCGCCTCGAGCCCTCAGTCGACCCCGCCAAAGATCTCGACGCCTTCGTCGAACTCCACCAGAAGCGATGGGGCGCCGAAGGCCTCTTCCCGCCCACCGAAGGCGGTGCCGCCAGCCGGCGCTTCTTCGCCGCTCTGTTCGAGGATTGCGCGCCTACTGGTATCGTCGATCTCAGCTTCCTGACCGTCGGCGGCCGTCGGATCGCCGCCGGGGTCACGTTCGACGATGGTGAAGCCGTTTACTACTACAACGCCGGCGTCGAGCCGGAAGCGCGTGAACTTTCGCCCGGAGTGGTCATGGTCGCCTGCTACATCCAACGAGCCATTGCTCTCGGGCGATCACGCGTCGATTTCCTGCGTGGTGACGAGCCGTATAAGTACGAGTGGGGTGCGGTCGACGCGCCGATCGAGAGACTGCTTGTCGGCCGGACCGGGCCGGCAGCGGCGGAGGCCAACTGACCATGGGAGCAGAACACCCGCTAAGCGAACCCTGTGCCGACGCAGTCGTTGTGCGCCCGGCGATCGAGGGCGGCAGGGTCAAGGTCGTGGAAGTCATGGCGACCGGTACGAACGGCGGCGCGCAGGAGCACGTCTACGGCCTCGTGACCCGGATGGATCCGGACCGCTACGACGTCCGCGTCGTCTCGCTCTCGCACGGCAGCAGCGTCCGGCGCCTGGAGAAGGCCGGCATCGAGGTCAGCGTCATCGATGAGCCGGACGATCGGAACGCCGTCTCCGCGCTGGCAGAATTGCTCGCGCCGCTCGAACCGGAAGTGATCCACAACCACATGTATCGGGCGGAGGTCGTCGGCACGCGGGCCGCACTTCTTCTCAGCGAGCAGGGCTGCAAGCGCCCGGCTGTCATCTCAACCATCCATTCGAGCCGCATCCGCTGCGTGGACGATCGTGTCGCGCTGCGCCGGCTGACTCCGCTGATGGATCGGCTTATCGCGGTCTCCAAGGCCATCGAATTCAAGATCCGTGAAGAAGGCCGTTTCGGGGCGCCGGTCAGCCTGATCTACAACGGCGTGGATCTGCAGCGCTACAACCACCAGCAGCCCTGCTGCACGCTCCACGAGGATTACCGGATCCCGGAGTCCTCGCCCATCGTAGGCGTCGTGGCCCGGCTCGAGGCGGAGAAGGGCCACAGAACTCTGGTGGATGCCTGGCCGGAGGTTCTTGCGGTCCATCCCGAGGCCTGGCTGCTCATCGTGGGCGAAGGCTCCGAGCGCAACTCGCTGGAGGCGCAGGCCGCCTCGCTCGGCATTGCGGATCACGTCGTCTTCACCGGCCGGCGCGAGGATGTTCCGGCGGTAACCGCGGCCCTGGATGTGGCAGTGCTGCCGTCCTACCGCGAGGCCCAGGGCCTGAGCGTTCTCGAGGCGATGGCTCTCAGCCGGCCCGTCGTCGCATCGAATGTCGGCGGCATTCCGGAGATGATCGAGGACGGCGTCAGCGGACTGCTCGTCCCGCCCGGCGATTGCGAAGCGCTTGCGGCCGCGATTGTGCGGTTGCTGTCGGATCACCCACTGGCGGACATGATCGCTCGGCGCGGCCACGACGTAGTTCACGACCGGTTCTGCATCGAGATCATGACGAGCCAGATCGAGGCCCTCTACGACGAGGCGGCGATCAAGCTTCGAACTGTGGTGGGCGTGCCGCGCTAGGCGCCGGGTGGCGGCTAGGTGCCGGGTGGCGGCTAGGTGCCGCCGCTAATTCGCCAGTAGCGCTCCGCCGGCCCGACTCCGCCCAATTCACCGATCCGCGTCGTGTGGGCGCGGATCGATTCGGCCACCGACTCACCTTCCCGGCGGAACAGGTGCCCGATCTGGCTTTCGTAGGCGCGAAGGGCATCGACCTTGCGGTCCAGCACTGCTTCGATTTCGACGTACTCGGGCGTGACGCTCGCGCCGGCCGGCAAGCTCGACAGGATCTCGGGGTTGAGCTGATCCAGGCGCTCGAAGCCGGTGGTCATGGCGTACGGGAAGTCCTCGAAGAACACGGCCCGGTCCGCGTATGGCGATCCGGCCTCGTTCAGCAGCGCGATCGCAGCTCGTCGGGTCTGGCGGTGGTCGACGTGGCCGCCGATGGAGAACGGGACGTAGAGCCGGTCCACGCGCAGTCGGGCCAGCGCGGCGCGGAGCTCGTCTACCGGTGGCCGGTCATCTGGGCGCGGCGGCCGCATCAGCTGAGGGTCGCCGACGTAGCCGCGGAAGACGCCGTCGGGGAGCTTGAGCGATACGTTTGTGGCGCCGACGAAGCGGGCGAAGGCCTCATCCTCCTGCCGGCGGACGGCCATGACCTGCTCCGGCGTCGGCGCGGAATCCGGGGCCGGGGCGTTTGCCTCAGCCGGTTCCGTCGGTTCCGGGTCGCCGCGTTCGTCCGCCTCGCGGTCGAAGCCGAGGGCTCTTTGCTGATAGCGCGTCAGGCGGTCGCTCGATCCGGCACCGCAGAAGACGGTCACGATCGTGACGTCCTCGCCCGCGTCGCGCAGGCGCGCGATCAGCCCCCCGCAAGAGAGTGCGATGTCGTCCGGATGCGGTGAGACAAAGACGTGGTTCACGGCTCAACTATAGGGAACGTGGCTAGTGCTTGGGTCGATAACACAGTGAACCTACGAATCGTAGGCTCGAACTCCGCGGCTCGCCCCGCGCCCGCCCCCGCGCCGTGCCCGACCCGGCTCGCCCCGCCGCACCCGCCGCACATGCAAAACGCCACGGACGGTTTCCCGTCCGTGGCGTTTCACTGACTCTTGGAGTGGCCCGCCCCGTGGCGAGCCGGGTGCTTACTTCCCGCTGGGCGAAGCACTCGGGGCGGCGGTCGGTGTCGGTGTGGCCACCGGAATGGCGCAGAACGATGCGGCTGCGCTGGCGTTGGCCGATGCAACTGCAGCAGCCTGGACCGCGGCACTCGCGGCCGAGGCGCTCGCAACGGCGGCGGCCGAAGCCGATGCCGAAGCGGCCACGCTCGGGGCGAGAGTCGGGGTGGGCTTGGCTGAGGCGGTCACCGAAGTCGAAGCGGACGCGGCCGCGCTCGCCGTGGCGGTCGCCACAGGAGTCGGGGTTATGCAGGCAGTCGGCGTGGGCTTGCCCGTCGGGACGACGAGCGGCGCCAGAGACGGACCGCTGCTCTTCGGTATCATTCCGCCGGCGTAGGAAAGCACGATGATGCCGAGAAGGCCGCCCGCGCAGACGATCGCGAAGAGGGCCGAAAGGCGGTCATCGATGTGGACCCGCTCGTGGGATGTCTTGAGCGACCCGGCCTGGTGTCTGCCGGATTCCTGCGAGGCCTTCTGGCCGCGGCCGATTGAGAAGTGGAACGCGCCGGCTGTGCCCGCCGCGGCCGCCTTCTTGGCCCCGCCACCCTGGCTGTCGGACTCGCCTTCGGCGTCCTCGTCGCCTTCGATCTCGGCGTCTTCTGACCCTGCCTCGACCTCGTCGCCCTCCAGCTCGGCGTCTTCGGCGGACTCCTCATCCACCTCTTCGTCGACCGAAAGGTCTGCGTCGAATACAGGCTTGGTGTCTTTGTCCTTGCCGCGGTCAGCCATTGCCCTCGTGCCACTCCTGTATTTGGCGGCCGCTGGGTTCGGCCCACCTGATGCAGGCACCGTGGGTGCCTTGAATTCTTCGTTGGTTGGTGCGGCCGCCCGCAGTGACGGTTTCGGGCGCACCACTGCCCGGCAGTTTAGCCGACGCGTCTGGTTGCCGCCTTGCGTTGGTGCGAAGGGGCCGCGGCGGACCGGCGTTATGCCCGCCGAATCGACCTCACCGCCAGCCCGGCCAGGCCCGCGACCGCGGTCAGGGCACCGTACGCCGCCAGAACTGGCCGCACGCCGAAGGCCTCAGCGAGAGCGCCCGAAGTCGTCATCGATACGGCCAAGGCGGCGTTCACCAGGGCGAGGCGGATCGAAATCACTCGCCCTGGCATGGCGCTCGGAGTTCGCTGCTGGAATAGCGGACCAGGCCGAATCAGATTGATTCCAGCGGCGGAGGCTCGATGCCCATCTGGTTACGCATGACGCCGGCGTAGTGCGCGTACTGCTCGGCCGCCGCCGCCCTGGCTCCCATGCGCCTATATAGCCGCAGGAGGCACAGCTCGATCTGGTCGGCATCCGGGTCGGCTTGTAGGGCCATCTGCGCAACAGACAATCCTCTGGCGAGGAAGCCGGCCTTGATGTCGTGCGCGATTGCTCACTCAACTCTATCGAGGTAGCTAGCGTGCAGGCTCTCCCTGAAGGCACTCGCCCACTCGTCGTACATGAAGTCGATTGCGTATCGGCTTCTGTAGGTCTCGGCCAGTCTTTCAACGAGACCTGGCGAAGGATCTCGGCGAATGCCAGCGATCAGCTTCAGGCAGTCGGCACTCCGGCAGTTGATTAGCTCGCCGTCCAGCCAGAGCAGGTCGGCCTTGCTGCGGACATAGCCCGCGCTGTCTCCCTCTTCGCGCCCGGGCTCGAGTATTCGGCGCAGAAAGTAGGTCGATTGGTTGAGCGAGTTCGCGCCCGCCTCAGGGTCCATCTCGGGCCAGAGCGCCTCGAATATCTGCTCTCGAGTGGCTGAAAGCTGGGGCCGAGTCAGGAGAAAGCAGAGCAGGGAAAGGACCTTCTTCCGGATGTCGAAGCCCGTGAGGACTTTATCGCCAACTCGAACTGATACCCGACCGAGGTCTTCCACGTAAACGCGCGGGGCCAATCTTCGAATTAGTGTCCTTCCGGCATCCGGCAGCCGGACGATACGGCGTTTAGCAACCGCACGAAGGGCGGGCACATCCTGGCTTTCGCCGACGACCTCGAGCAAGTCAACGGCTCGCCGAAGGCACGGTGTTGGCGTCGATTTGTCGGCGACCAGGGCGCGCAGTGGTCTGCGCCAACGATTCGGACGTCCCAGCGCCTCCATCTTGACCACCTCGAAGCCGACTCCATCCAGGTCCCCGAGCCTGCGTGCCACCAACTCAGCTTGGATCGACATGAAGCAGTAGTCGGCCTTCTGCAGACATCGGACGTATGAAGAGAACTCATCTGCCGGTGCCAAGATGGCCTGCGTGAGCCGCGTGTTCTTCCACCAGAGCCACGCCTGCTGGCGTTCGGCAAACCTCAGAGTTTCGGCAACGTCCGCGATGAGCGAGTCGTCCGGGCTCTTCGAAGAAGCTCGAATCTGAATGTCAAGTGACCGAACCATGCTCCCAAACCCGGCCCTTCGCGGAGAAGGACCCAGATTTGCGATCTTTGCCGCAGCGTCGTCTGGGCCGAGCAGGAGCAGATCCAATCGCGCCGACACTTGCTTCCAGTACTCGTCGCAGGCCCACTTCGGGTGCATCACCAACATTTGCGCGAGCAGGTCGCGGCCGTTCTCAGCATCTCCGAACATGGCGTGGATCTCTGCGGCTTCGGCGATGCCTTCTGAGTCAGCGCGATTGGTGCTGTTCGCGGCGACGGCCTGGGCGTGCGACATAGCATCTTCCCAACGCCCGGCCAGGGCCATGCCTCTCGCGGCGCCCATGTGCGCCGCAGCCGAATCGATGCTTGATGCGGTGGACTCGAGCAGCGACAGGGCTGCTAGTGCTGACGAGATTGCTGGAGCTAGGTTGCCTCGCGCAATCTCTGCGTAGCACAGACTCGTGAGGCTTATGCCCTCGTGGTGGTTGTGGCCACGCCGGCGGTTCAGCTCGGCCGTCTCAACGAGTGCCCTGCACAAGGCGTCCAGACTTCCGCCATTTGAACCGGCGGCAAGCAACTCCGACGAGCGTGCGATCGCGGCAAGCTCCGGATCATCGCCCCGCGAAAGCTCCTGAGCTGCGGTCGCCAGCGCCTCTAGATCGCCGAGTTGCAAGCCCAGGTGCAATCTGTTCAGGGCGCATGACTGCGCAAAGACTGGACTGGAGATTCCGTGTGCCTCTCCGATTGCTTCGGCCGTCTGGGCCATAGCGACTGCTTCCGAGAATCGGCCGCACGACATCAGCAGACGCGTCGTGACAATCTGATGCCACGGATTCGGCTTGTCATCCGCATGGCGATTCATCAACTCGTCCGCAACCGCTAGGTCGCCGGTGCCGATGACGGTCTGAATTGCTCCGCACACGACGCGGTGGACCTCCCGGCCCTCGCCCGCAGCTGACCAGTGCCGGGCCGCCAATAGCCAGGACCGGGGCTCTATGGCGGCGGCAACCTGACGGTGCATCGCGGCGACTCCGGGCTCGCCGACCTCCGCCTTGAGGTGCGCAAGGAGGAACTCTCGGACCAGGGGATGAGCTTGCCAGGTGCTCGGCTCGTCATCGCTCTTGCTCATCAACCCGAGACGCTGAGCGTCGTCCAGCAACCGCACAGCTTCGGTCGATGTTACGCCGGCAACGATGGCGGCTGTGTCCGGCTCAACGTCGTCCAGGATCGATGTTCGTACGAGGAACTCGTGCTGGTCCGGCTTGAGGTCGCCGACGACCTCTTCGGCCAGGTAGTCGTGCAGCTTGCCCTCGGCGCCGGAGAGGGAACGGACGAAGGCGCGCACCTTGGTTGGCGAGCGACCCTCGACCGCCGTTTTGACGAGCTGGAGCGAAGCCGCCCAGCCGTCGGTTCGCTCGTAGAGATCGTGAAGGACGTCCGGCTCGAAGGCGTGGTGGTAGGCGTCGCGGAAGAGGCGCTCGGTCTCCGCCTCGTCGAATCGAAGATCCTCCTTGCCCAATTCGGCGAGCTTGCCGCGGCCGCGCAGCGAAGCCGATGCAAGTCTGGGCGTACGCCGGCCGGCGAAGATGAACTTGAGTTCGGCCGGCGCTCGGGCGATGAGCCGCTCCAGCACGGTGTCTATCCCGGGGACCGATTCTGCGATGTGGTAGTCGTCCAGCACGATCGCCGAAGGCATCTCGCCGAGCGGCTCCATCTCCGCAAGGACCGATTGCAGGACTACTTCCAGCGTGACCGGCTCCAGCGAAATTTCGGTGAGCAGCGCGGACGAGCGAGCCAGCAGCCTTGCGTCTACCGCCTGGCATGAGGCGACGACGTACCGGAGGACGACGAGGCCGTCCGTCTCCTCTTCGTCCAGCCTGTACCAGAACGTGCGAGTCATGGACCTGCGGAGGTAGTCCGCGACGAGGGTGGTCTTGCCGAAGCCGGCCTCCGCGGTTACGTAGAAGACGCGGTGCTGTTTGCGGGCAGCGAACCAATCGAAGAGTCGCTGGCGCGGCAGCGTTTCCTCGGGCAGGAGTGGCCGGTGCACCTTTCCGCGGCGCAGCGGGGAACCCTGGTTGAGTAGCGCAAAGCTTTCGACGTCCCGATCGCCGGTCTCGGGTTCGACGGCCACTCGAAACTCCTCCAGTCCCAGCCGCTGCTCCCCGAGCGACGGCGGGTAGGATGGGAAGCCGAACGAGCGAGTGCCAAAGCGAGTGCCAATGAGATCCGCGGCGGATGTCTGCATCGGCAGATAGTGCGGACACGCGATCAACTGCGGCTTATTTGGCAATGCCTTTGTATCAGTACCACTTAAGTAAATATTCAGGCGTACTACAGGTTGGCCGTCTCACCCAACCGACAGTTGCTGCCGCTGTTCGGCCATCGCGGCTTCGCGCCGCCGGTGCTCCGCGAGCAGGATCAGGTGGACGATCCGCTCCTGGTCCAGCGTAGTGATGCGCGTGAACTTCACTGCTGCCTCGCCGGGTTCGCCGTCGCTTGCGCCGGCGGCAACACGCTTGACGACGCCGCTCATGGATAGGCGCTGCCAGCTGGAGAAAGGAAGAGTCAGGTCCAGGTCGTCGCCGACCTTGAGTGGGACGTAGCTGGTGAACAGCATTCCGGCCGGACTCAGATCCTTGGTGGTAGTGGTGGCCAGCTTGCCCCGAGGAGCCCATGTCGTGGGGTCCAGGCGGCGGAAATGCACCGGTATATCTATGGGGTAGCGGACGTAGCCGCGCCGCTGGGCGCGATCCAGAACGAGCGGCCGGGTCACGGCGAAGATGCGCGACTTGCTGTCGCCGAGCGGGCGAAGGAAGCCGGAGTTGCCCAGCAGCGCCGCGCCGGTTCGGGCGATAGTCAGCTTCACCGGCTGCTTTGGCCGCATTGATTCGATCCGATGATCCGGCGACGCCAGGCCCAGCCAGACCTCCGACTCGCAGACGCGCACGATCACCGTCCGGAAGGCGGTGGCGTGGTCCGCGAGATCGGCCTCAACGAGCACGCGATCCTGGATCGCCAGTTCGTTCTCTGCCCTGTTGCGGTCAAGCATCAGTGGACACCGGTGCGGCTGTATGTCTCAACTGGGGAGTCGGTCTGCGGCCGGCCGTTGGTATCGGTGGTTTGCCCTAGGTCGGCCGCCTATTCCTCGTATTCGAACCCGAGCTTGATGTTGACCCGGTACTCGACGATTTCGCCGTCTTTGACTAGGGCGGTGG
The DNA here is from genome assembly GCA_036385235.1 of Candidatus Limnocylindrales bacterium. Classification (GTDB taxonomy): domain Bacteria; phylum Chloroflexota; class Limnocylindria; order Limnocylindrales; family CSP1-4; genus Fen-1039. Next base: position 9,936 of record DASVKT010000074.1, read on the forward strand.
ACTGGACCACTTCAACGGTTCGGATGTTCCGAACGGTTTTGCTGGCAAGGGCCACGGCCTGCCTGGCGGCGTCGCTCCACGAGTGAGAGCTGGTGCCGACCATCTCACGGACGATGATCACGCCCATCGGTCTCCTCCCGTTGTGGGCGGTCTGCGCCGCCCGAATTCTGAGAGTGTAGGGCGTGCGCGGGCCGGGCCACCGGTGGTGCGCAGAAGCACGGGGCCTTTTGACCATGTTGGCGTTGCGCGTGTATGGTCTGGCCGCATGAAGACTGCGATTTGCCAGGCCGCGCGGCTATTCCACCAGTTCGGCGCTCCCTCGCGGCCCCTGCCGACCGGAGGGTTCTAGCGTGGGCTTGTTCGATCGGGGCGGTCGGGGAGAGATCCTCAACATCGTGGCCGTGGTTGCGATTGTGGTGGAAGCCGCCGTCGCCGTCGCCTGGGTGAACCCGGGAGCGATACCTAAGGTGGACTTCAAGCTGGATCTCGCGTCTGGCCTGATGGCCCCCGGGCCGACTCTCCACCCGAAGATCACTCCCTCGGTCGTGGTTGAAGAGACGGATACGCCGGTACCCACGCAAGTGCCGAAGCCATCCAATACGCCGCCGCCATGCACTAACGCCGATATCGCCACCAAGTACCAGGCGTTCACCGACTGGGCATCTACCCTGCTCGACACGGCGCACGGCATCAATGCCACCTATGCGCCGCCGGATCTGGTCCCCGTCTCCCAGGCAGGGGTGGGCGGCGACGGAATGGTTAGGTCGCTGGTCATCGACGACCTGCGTGCCCTCGGTGACGCCGCTCACGGTGTGGGGCTGAGTATCGGAGTTGCGTCGGCCTACCGCAGCTACGCGGAGCAGAACGCCTTGTTCAGCGACATGGTGGCTTCGATTGGGGTGAACGCCGCCCAGGCGGCCGCCGCCCGGGCGGGCCACTCGGAGCATCAGCTCGGAACCGCGATCGACTTCTCCGGTGGGGAAGCCTGGCTGGAGGCCACGGCCTGGAAGTACGGTTTCGTCGAGAGCTATCCCGGCGTTGGCAGTCCGGACCTAACCTGCTATCAGCCTGAGCCCTGGCACTACCGGTACTTCGGCCGGCAGACTGCCGCCGCTATCCATGCCTCAGGTCTCACGTCTAGAGAGTGGCTCTGGGCGTATGCCCAGTAGCGTGCCGGCTTTTTCCAGAGCCCGTAACCTGCTACATTCGTCCGCACCGCGCCGCCATTGGATCGCCCGGTTCCCCAAGGCTTTCGCCACAACCAAGGAGGGGTTCCCGTGCTCCAGCTAATCATGTTGGCGGTAGGCGTCTACTACCTGATCCGGCTTTTCACCCTTGGTTCCGACGGGGCCAAGTTCGGCATGACGCCGGAGGTTCTGAACGAGTGGAAGTCCAAGAAGCGTAGCCAGTACATCTGGGGAATCATCGCGGGCTGGGGCTCGGCCATCGCGTACTTCGTTTACCTGTTCCTGTTGGACCCATGCTCTAGCGGCCACTGCAGCAGGGGTGACCTCGCCAGCTCGACGCTCGTTGGGCTGTTCTTGACCATAGTGATACTGATCATTGGCATCGTCTTCTCCGTGAGGGGCGGTCGGGCTGCGAAGCGTCTACAGTCCACCGGGCAAGCTGCATGGGGCCAGCCGGGCGCATACCCGCAGGGACCGGCACCGGCCGGATGGGGCCAGCCGGCTCAGCCGGGCGCATACCCGCAGGGACCCGCGCCGGAAACGGTCATTCAACCCGCCCCGATTGATCCGACTGATCCGAACTCCGGCCAGGCCTAGTTTCCCGGCAACCGTACGCATATCGAGAGCCCTTCGGTTGGCTCAAGCAAACGGCTCGGCCCCTCGATCGAAGGGCTCTTTGATTCTCGGGGCCAGGGTGGGTCCGGTCGTCTTCTAGAGCGCCGCGGTTCTTCGCCCGGCGGCCGTCTTACTAGACGTCGGCCGTCTTACTAGATGTCGGCCGTCATTCGCCCGGCGGCCGTCTTTCAGACGGCTTCGGCGTAGCGCTCCCCGGCGTAGTTGACGAAGCGGGTCTGGCCCTTCTTGAACCAGAGCTTCACTTCGCCGGTTGGGCCGTTGCGGTGCTTGGCAAGCCGCAGGTTGATGACTTCTCCGTCCGAGGCGTCGTCCTCGCCGGCCTTCTCCTTTTCGCGCCACAAGAACAGGACCAGGTCCGCGTCCTGCTCGATGGCGCCCGACTCGCGCAGGTCGCTGAGGCGAGGCTCGCGCGACTCGCGCATTTCCGGCTGGCGCGAAAGCTGCGATAGGGCGATGACCGGACATTTCAACTCGCGGGCCAGGCCCTTGAGTCCGCGACTGATCTCCGAGACTTCCTGGACGCGGTTGGCGTCCCGGCTCGTGCTGCCGGCCTGCATCAGCTGCAGATAGTCGATGACGAGCAGATCCAGCCCGCGCTCGGCCTGGAGGCGGCGGGCCTTGGTGCGCAGTTCCATGGTGCTGATGTTCGGCGTGTCATCGATGTAGATGGGCGCCTCGCTGAGTAGTTGCAGGGCCGGCGCGATGCGGGCAAAGTCCAGCTCCTCCAGGAAGCCGGAGCGAAGCCGTTGCGAGTCGATCGAGGCGACGCTGGACAGCAAACGCAGAACGAGCTGCTCCTTGCTCATTTCCAGGCTGAAGACGCCAACGGTCTTGCCCTCTCGGACTGCGGCATGCTCGGCGACGTTGAGAGCGAGGCTGGTCTTGCCCACGCTGGGGCGGGCGGCCAGGATGACCAGGTCGCTGGGCTGGAAACCCGTCGTGAGCTGGTCCAGGTCCGAGAAGCCCGACGGAATGCCGACGATTTCGCCGCGATGGGCGTGGAGGTAGTCCAGCCGGTCGTAAGCGTCGTGCAGCAGCGTCTTGAGGGGGCTGAAGCCGTCGTTCGAGCGCTTCTGGCTGACCGCAAACAGTTCCGCCTCTGCCCGATCGATCGCTTCCTGTGTGTCCGCGCCGTCTTCGTAACCGATCGCCGCAATCCGGCCGGCGGCCTGGATAAGGCGCCGCAGCACCGCCTTGCGCTCAACGATGTGGGCGTACTGGGCGACGTGAACGGCAGTTGGAGTGTCGTTGCCCAGCGTGGAGAGGTAGCTGGCGCCTCCGACCGACTCCAGGTCGCCGTCCCGTTCGAGCGCCTCGGCGACGGTGACGACATCGATCGGCTCGCGGTGCTCGAACAGCCCGAGCATGGCCGTATAGATGCGCCCGTGCGCCTGGCGGTAGAAATCCTCAGGGTGGAGGAAATCCGCCACCTCGATGATCGCGTCGCGATCGATGAGGATGGAGCCGAGCACGGCTTGCTCGGAATCCACGTTTTGGGGCGGCAGACGATCTATCACGGGCGGGCGGTCCCTAGCAGGCTGACTTCTTGTAGGTGCCAATGGTGGCGCCGGCGATACCCCTGCGGATAGCCGAACCGACGCGCAAGCGGCCTATCTATCCCCAATTCACGACCCCTGTGGGCAGAGTGTGGACAGTGTTTGTGGACGGCTCTCGTGAAGCCGCCGATCAGTCCGTCTCGCCGGCTGGCGAGTGTCCGCCGGCGGCGGACCGACGGCCGAGAGTGGTGTCCGCCCGGCAGCGACCCGACGGCCGAGGCCGAGGCGGAGCACCGCCCGTCTCGCCGGCTGGCGAGTGCAGTCCTAGGCGGCGACGAGCACCCGGAGCGAGCGCACGAAAGTGCGTGAGCGAGGAGCGCAGGAGCCTACGACGGAATGCGCCGCCCGGCGGCGAGACGCTAGTCCAGGCGGCGAATGACGCCGATGAGCTTCCCCTGTATCCGGACGTCCTGGTAGAACATGGCCGGATAGGCGTCATTGGCCGGCTGGAGCCGGATGCGCCCGGCCTCTTTGAAGAACTGCTTGAGAGTGACCGCGTTCTCTTCCACCTGGGCCACGACGATGTCTCCGTCGCGGGCCGTCTGCTGCGGCCGGATCAGAACGAAGTCCCCGTCCTGGATGTGGGCATTGATCATCGAATCGCCGCGGACCCGCAAGACGTAGGCATCGCCGGACGGCGCCAGCAGATCCGGTACGGCCATGCTCTCCGACGCGTCCTGATACGCCTCTATCGGGCCGCCGGCCGCGATCTCCCCGATGATCGGCAGCATGTGAGCTTCCGGCGCGGTGGACTGAGGCATCAACTCGCCGGCAAGGCCGAGTCTCAGGGCGGCAAACGGCGTGAGGCGGAGTGCCCGCGACTGTGCCACGCCGCGCTCCAGATAGCCCTCACGCTCCAGCATCTGGAGGTGGTGATGCACAGCCGAGGTTGAGGCGAGGTCAACGGCGACGGCAATCTCGCGAACGGACGGCGGATAGCCCCGAGTTCTCAGCGTCGCAGCGATGTAGTCCAGGATCTTGCGCTTGCGTTCGGCGTCGTGCTTTGTCACCGGCGCCTCCTTTCAGTGAGCAGAAGATACAGAACACCCGTTCGACTGTCAACAACGTTTGCGCGAGGCCGGCGCGTTACGGATGGCGGCGGATCTCCGGAGGTCAGAACAGTTGAACTCCGCCCCTTCGCTCTGAGGGCGCAAGGCGTACGCTTTGAGGCGACACGACCCTGGAGGATCTGCAGATGATCGATTACCCGAACTCGGGCGCGCTCTGTTCCAACTGCGGTACGCAGCTGATATCCGGCGCGAAGTTCTGCGTCGTCTGCGGACAGACAGTGCCGGACGCCCCGGCTCCTCAGACGGCTGCGTGGGCTCCGACAACTCCTATTGTCGCTCCCGTCGAGCCGGCCCCGGCAGATGTTCCAGTCTGGGCTCCAATGGACGTGCCGCCGGCTCCGCCGATCGAGTCGGTTCAGCCGCCCCCGTACGCGCCGGCCCCGTATGCCTCGGCCCCGTATGCGTCGGCCCCTCCGGCCGCGTACTGGCAGCAGCCGTCTCCATATGCACCTCCAGCCTACGGCCAGCCGCCGATCGCTCCGGCCTATCCCGGCTTTGGCCCGACAGCCCCTGCCGCCCGCCGCAACGTCCCGCCCATCGCAATCGCCCTCCTGATCGTCGGGCTCGCCTTGATCCTGGTCGCCTGCGGTCTGTTTGTTCTTGCGTCCTGAAGGAGGTAGATCCGGCCCAGCCCGGCAGCAAGTGGACCTTCGGGAGTGGTGGACGCCCGGCGTTGACACCGTGCTCGTCTGTTCTGGGCGTCGAGGAGTGCAGTCCCGATCTCGTCCCCCTGGCGATGGAGGCGAGTGCGCGTCGGGAGATACACGTTCGACACAGAGATTCGGCATGAAGCTCGTTCAGGCCGAATCTGTATCTGCGGACGCGCAGTTCGGCCGTATCGAGTCCTCGCAAAGCCCCGAGCGGTCGTTTCTGCATCTCGTGACGCGCAGCAATGACGTGGACCGGACACACAGGCCGTCCGATTCGTAGGACATGTATCTCTGCACGCGCACCGATAGTCTGTGCCACGACCGAAGGGCACTTGCTGCCGGATCGGCAACGCCGTGACTACTTACCGGGGGCTCATACCACCACTAAGGTCCACTTGCTGCCGGATCGGCGGACATCTGAGTCCGCTCGCTGCGGGTGCTCGCGCGGCGCCTCGGTCTCAAAGCCAAGCTTGCTTGGCTCACCGTCGGCCGCCGACCGGCTCAGATCGGGGCGGTGATGGTCACGCCGGATGTGGCGATCACGCGGAATTCCTCATCCTCGGTGATTTTCGTCGAAACGCCTCGGACCGGTTCCTGGACCCAGCCGCTCAGCTTGATGGCCTGGGGAACGCCGTTGTCGTCTACCCAGACGCTGTAGGTCACCTGGCAGCCGGTCGCGCCGTCTGTGGCCTTGACCATTGCCTTGCTGTAGGCAACTGGGTCGGCAATGTCCAGGCGGTGGAGCTGACGGCTGTTCTCGGTTTCGACGCCCTTGTCCACGAACAAGGCAACAGGCGCAAAGGTGAGTCTGCTGTTGGCGGCGTCATTTGCGCCGCGGGCCGATTTCGTCCACGCCGCGCCGTTGACGCTTTGGTAGTCCGCGCTTCCGATGGCGACTTCGCCGATCGTGGTCACCGCGCCGCTGACGGTCTGGCGGGTGTTCCTTGAGTAGTCTCCGGCCAGGTAGGACATCGTGCCGTCCTCATCGGATTCGAACGGCGATCCGTTCAGGATCAGGGTCGCGACGGACGTGTACTTGGCCTTGAACTGATAGTCGGCCCGGGCCACATATGCCTGGTATTTGGCCACGATCGGCGAGATCGTGGGTGATGCGCCCGACGCGAGTGTCTGGAGGGCAACCGTGGGGGAGGGGCTGGCGGATGGGCTGGTGGACACCGACGGCGCAGGCGTCGAGCCCGTCAGCGATCCCATGTCCAGCGGCATCTCAACGTCCCAGTGTGCCCCGGCCATGCCTGCGACGATGGCTGCGCCGGCAACCCAGAGGGCAGCCTCAGCCGCAAAGAGAGTGAGGCCCCCCAGCTTGCTCACCGGCAGATATCTCCCTCGGTCAGAGTCTCGATTTGCGGTTGCATGCTAGCGGGTGAACTCTATCGTGGAGAAGACTTGCAAAGCCTGGGCATCGACCTTCGCCTTGTCGGCGGCGGCCCCGTAGATGATGAACTCGTATTCCTCGGTCTCGTGAACCACGACCAAGACCACGATATGGTCCTTCTCTTTGCTCCGATCGACCGTGAACCAGAACGCGTCTTCCGAATCGATCGCGACGGACTGGGTTCCGCTGGGCGTGTCCTTCATCTTGTCGACCACGTCCTTTGTTACCTGCGAGAGTGTCTCCTTGCCCACGTTGGAGCCGATGTACTGGACGGTGGTGCCGACGTCGGACGAGTTCGTGGAGTAACCGAAAGCGATGCCGTCCGGCCGGTTTTCCTTCCACGCCCAGGGATTCTTGGGCGCAAGGATGGCGTCCGGTTTGGTTGCCGCGAAGACGATATCCACTTCTGTCGCGAAGACCTGATATGCCCCGCCGAGAAGTTCCCTCCAGCTCATCGAAGCCCCAAACCCGAGCACATTGCCCGAGTCGTCGGCCCAGATCCTGAGGGTGGTGGTCTCCTGGTCGAAGGTGCCCGTGTCCAGGCCGAGGGCCGGCGCGACATCCACCTTGTCCTGCGCGCTGACGATCTGGTGGGCCGTGATGCCGCCGACTTTTCCGACTCCGGCGTCGTAGCCGGTATCCGCAGCCGCGAACATGGCCGCGAGTCCGGTTCCGGCGGGCTTTGTGCCGCGGTCTATGAAGAGCTTGTCGTCCGGGCTTGCGTAGCGGTGTCCGGCCACCACCGTTTCGGCATACGTCACCGGGCTCGTCCCGTCCACGGCCAACCGGACGTGGCTGTTTCCGCCAATGAGGGCAACCGATCCGGAAAGCGTGTGGGCCTCGCTTCGGATGGTCATCGTGCCGTCGATGCTGCCGACTACCCCGTCGATCGAGGCAAGGTTCTTGCTGAGGGTGGCGGATTGCGCGTACTTGGTGCTGACGGCAGCCGATGGAGAAGCCGAGGCGGCCGTCGTGGCAGCCTTCTTGGGAGCGCAGCCACCCAGCACACCGGCCAGAAGAAGGCCGACGCAGGCGACGGAGCCGACCCGACGGAGTACGGATGGCATCTGGCTCAACCTGTCCTCCGCTGCTTAGACCGATACGGCTGTCCCAACACACCCCAAGCATACCGCGCACATGAGCGGGCAATGGGGCTGTGGCAGGCGCCCGCGGCCGCCTGCCGGCCCGGCGTACCACCGCAACTGCGCCGCGATACGTGTCCGGCCCCGGCTGGCTCGGCTAGACTCGTGAAATGCACCTCGATGGCAAACGCCCCGGCACACGGCACACGGCCGATGGACGGCACAACGCCGGCTGCGGCCGTCTGTCAAGCCACCGCGGCCAGGAAAAGGTGCGCCCATGCAACATTGAGTGGACTTCTTTTACCTTGTTTGCCGTTCCGAGTGAACCGGAAGGCGCCCCGCTGCGAATGAAATGATGAGGGACCAAGTGGCTGAACCCCCGCCTCTGGTCCTTCCCGACGGGGCGTCGGAAGGACAATCGGAGGCCGAACTAATGCGGCAGGTGGCCGTCGGCGAAATCGGCGGACTCGAAACTCTATATGACCGCTATCACACGATGGCGTATGCCCTTGCCTTGCGTATCACTACGGAGACAGGGTTGGCTGAGGACGTCGTTCAGGACTCGTTCCTGGGCGTATGGCGCAATGCCGCCCGTTACGCAGAAGACAAAGGCAGCGTTCGCGGCTGGCTGCTGGCAATCGTTCGCCACCGGGCGATAGATGCCATGCGCCGCCAGCGAGCCGGCATCGCTCTCGGTGACGAGTCGGAAGAGGCGTTGCCTGCGGCCCTAACGCTGCCGGATATCTGGCCCGAGGTTTCGGGTCGGTTGGATGCGCAGCAGGTTCGAGTCGCCCTCATGGTTCTGCCGCCGGCACAGCGCGAGGTGATCGAGCTGGCCTATTTCGACGGTCTCACCCAGCGCGAGATTGCAGAAAAGACGCATGCGCCGCTCGGCACCGTCAAGAGCCGCATGCGGCTCGGTCTGGTCGCCCTGAGAGAACAACTTGTCGGTTACGTTGAGGAGACGGGTGCCGCTGCAGCGTCCTCTAGCGGCAAGAAAGGTCTGGCCTGACATGGTTATGACCTGCGATCGAGTTCGTGAACTTGCCTCGGGCTTCGTGCTCGGCGCGCTTGATGCCGATGACATGATCGCCGTGAGCGATCACCTGGACAGGTGCCAGAAGCCGCATCCGGAGATCGCGGAGTTCGGTGGCGTTCTGCCGTATATAGCCGAGTCGCTCGAGCCCGTCGAGGCTCCGGCCTGGCTGCGCGAGTCCGTTATCGCCGCCGCCAAGGCGGATCTGGTGGCGCATCGTCGCGTCGGCAAGCCTTCGGAACATCGAGCCGTTGAGGCCGATGCGACTCCTATTGCTGCACCGGTGCCGGTTGTCGCCTTCTCGCACGCAGAAGTCGCGGCCGCTCCTTCGGTCATTTCACTGTCCGCAGCCCGCGCCTCCCGCACCCGCCGCGCGGCCACCTGGGCAACGAGGATTGCGGCTGCGGTCGCCATCCTGGCCCTGTCCGGATACTCATTCAATCTCCAGAATCAGCTTCGCGTGGCTCAGCAAATGAGCGACGCGAATGCTTCGATCCTCCACGCGATGGGCGAGCCGGGCACGCGCCAGGCAGTCCTTGTGCCGGCGGACGGTTCCGCCGCCGGCGGTCTTGCCGCCCTCATGCCAACCGGACACGTCCTGGTTACTGTGTATGGGCTTGCCGCCACCAAGGGCGATCAGACCTATGTGGTGTGGCTGAGCAGTGGCAACGGCAGTCCGTCGGGCAGCTGGACCAAGGCCGGTTCGTTCACAGTGGACGACTCGGGACGAGGCAACCTGGAAGTGCATAACGCGCCGACCTCGTCCAACCTGTGGCTCTACATTTGCCGTGAGGCGAACGGCAATGTGACGCAGCCGACGGGCCCCAGGGTCCTAGCCGGCACGATCTGGCTATAGCGCTCGCCGTCTGACGGCGCATTCCTGCGTTGTCGCCTGCGCTCCTCGCTTACGCACCCTCAGGTGCGCGCGCTCCGGTGCTCGGTCGCGCCTCGGTCTCGGCCGCCGGCCGGCGAGCGCGGTGCGTGGCCGTTCGGTCGGGCGGCGCATTCCTAAAGCCGAGCTTGCTTGGCTCGTTGTCGCTTGCGCTCCTCGC
>DASVKT010000075.1:0-12786 GCA_036385235.1 Candidatus Limnocylindrales bacterium
GTCCGATATCGGCCGTCATCCTCGCCTGCGACGCAGCAATCGATGCTGGGTTCCCGGCCGATTCGATCATCGAGTCATTGACTGCTCGCCTCATCGGATCTTTCGGCGAGCAGAAGAACTGCCCGGCCGCCCCCTCCACGCGTGAGCTCGGCCGACTCGTGGTCCTGAGAAACGATGCGAAGGTCGATCGCCGCGCCGCCGCTCTTCAGGAATGGCCCTGGCCCGAGCCTGTCCTCACCTACGAGAATGCCCTCGTGCCTCACGCTTTGATCGCGGCCGGCATGCGTCTCGACGATGTGAGTCTGGTCGATCGGGGGTGCGCAGTGCTTGATTGGCTGATCGATGTCCAGACGGGCGAGTCGTGCGGTTTCTCTCCTATCGGCAACAGCAACTGGTGGTACCGAGGTTGCCCCCGGAGCCAATTCGACCAGCAGCCTATCGAGGCGGCGACCATGGTTTCGGCCGCCGCGGCCGCCTTCAAGGCTACCGGCCGGCGCCGTTACCTTGACGCTGCCGAGGCGGCCTACGGCTGGTTCCTGGGCGACAACGACGCGCGAATTGCGATGGCGGATCCCAGCCGCGGCGCTTGTTCCGACGGCTTGTTCGAGACCGGACGGAGCGAGAACCAGGGAGCCGAGTCCACTCTGATGTGGCTGACATCGCTCGAGCAGATGCGGGCCCTTCGCCTGGAAGCCGACCCCAGCGCGGAACGGAGGACGGGCATATGAACGAAGGAGGCGGTAGGCACCTCTTCGTCCGGCACCAGTCGAACCCGATAATCACCGCCGATCATCTACCGAATTCGGCCAACTCGATCTTCAATCCGGGCGCGGCCCGAGTTGGGGACGAGACTGTGCTGCTGGCTCGCGTCGAGGATCTGCGCGGGATCTCCGTTCTGTATGTCGTGCGGAGCCCCGACGGAGTGGGGGACTGGCGCTTCGACGAGACCCCTCTCCTCGCCCCGGACCCGGCCCATCCCGAAGAGGTTTGGGGCTGTGAGGATCCGCGCCTCGTGTATCTGCCCGAGCGCGAGGAGTGGGCGATCACTTACACGGCCTACAGCAACCGCGGGCCGCTCGTCTCTCTGGCGATGACCAAGGATTTCCGCTCGGTGCGCCGGCTGGGGCCCGTCATGCCTCCGGACGACAAGGACGCGGCTCTCTTCCCGCGTCGCTTCGACGGCCGCTGGCTCATGATCCATCGCCCGGCTCCGCTGAAGGGCCCGGCCCACATCTGGATCACCTACTCGCCTGATCTGCGGCACTGGGGCGACCACTCCGTGCTGCTCGAGGCGCGTGAGGGAGCCTGGTGGGATGCCCGCAAGATCGGCCTGGGGCCGCCACCAATCGAGACATCCGAGGGCTGGCTGATGATGTACCACGGCGCTCACACCACCGCCTCGGGGCCGATATATCGAGTCGGGCTTGCGCTCCTGGACCTGGAGCACCCGGAGATCGTGTTGCGGCGTTCCGACGAGTGGGTCATGGCGCCGACCTCGCCTTACGAAGTGGTGGGCGACGTCGACAAGGTCGTGTTCCCGAACGGCTGGGTGCTGGACGAGGCGGCCGACAGACTCTCTCTCTACTACGGCGGGGGCGACTCCGTGATTGGCCTGGCGGAAGCCACCTACAGCAGGGTAATGGACTACGTGATGGAGATGCCGCTGTATCACCATCGCCGCGTCACCGACGGCTGGGAGTAGGCCCGGTCCGCTGAGTTGCGAGACTGCCTGGGCAACCAGCCCGGAATCGGCGAGAATCACTCAGTCGCCAAACTGAGGAGGATTCACGTATGACCGAGTCGGCAGAGCAGGCCGTCGGATTGCCGGTTGCGGCCGAGGCGGTCGAAGCTGCCAGCGCCCTGGGCGAGGATGGCGCGCGCCGCCGACACGGCGAACTGGTTCCGATCATCCGCCGGGCCAACGAGCTCTACTACGTGGCCGACGCCCCGGAGCTGACCGACGCGGAATACGACCAGTTCATGCGTGAGTTGGTCGCTCTCGAGACTGCCTTTCCGGCGCTGGTGACGCCGGACTCACCGACACAGCGGGTCGGGGCCGCTCCGACGGGCCAGTTCGGCGAAGTGACCCACGGCCGGCCGATGCTCTCGCTCGGGAACGTGTTTGACGAAGCCGAGCTGCGAGCCTTCGACCAGCGAGTTCGGCGCGGGCTCGGATTGCCCGCTGCGCCCGAGGCGGCTCCGGAGCTCAAGTACGTCGCCGAACTCAAGATCGACGGGCTGGCTATCTCCCTCCGCTACGAGCGCGGCCGCTTCGTCCAGGGCGCGACGCGCGGTGACGGAACCACGGGCGAGGACGTGACCGCCAACCTGCGAACGATCTCCGTTCTTCCGGAGCGGCTGAAGGAACCGGCAACGGTGGAGGTCCGCGGCGAGGTCTACATGCCCAAGGCTGAGTTCGTCCGCATCAACGCCGACCGCGAAGAGCGCGGCCTGCCCACGTATGCCAATCCGCGCAACAGCGGCGCGGGCTCCCTCCGCCAGATCGACTCGCGCGTTACCGCCGAGCGGCGGTTGTCGTCGTGGACGTATCAGCTGATCGAGGATGCGGCGGGGGCGGGCTTGGGCGCCGCTGCCGGTGGTTTGGCTTCTCCGGGGGCGACGGCCGCCGGTGTCGCCAGCCAATCCGAAGCACTGGCCCGGCTTGCCGCCCTGGGTCTACCGGTCAACCCGGATCGGGCCGAGGGCCTGGATATCGACGGCGTCTGCCGCTTCCTGGAGGAATGGCGCGACAAGCGCCACAGCCTGCCATATGAGACCGACGGCGTCGTGGTGAAGGTGGACAGCTTCGCCCAGCAGGAGCAGTTGGGCATGGTTGCTCGCGCACCGCGCTGGGCGATCGCCTACAAGTTCCCGCCCGAGCAGGTCGAAACCGTCCTCGAGGACATCGTGCCGTATGTCGGCCGGACCGGGACGCTCACTCCGGTTGCGCACATGCGCCCTGCCCGGGTAGCCGGCTCAACCGTTGCCCGCGCGACGCTGCACAACCTGGACGAACTCCGGCGCAAAGACCTGCGGATCGGCGACTGGATCGTGTTGCAGAAGGCGGGCGACGTGATCCCGGAAGTGGTCCGGCCGATTCCGGAGCGCCGCACAGGTGGTGAGCGGGAGTTCGAGATGCCGGCGGTGTGCCCCGTCTGCGGGACGGGCGTCGTCCACGACGAGGGCGCGGTCCGCTACTACTGCCCAAATACGCGCTGCCCGGCGCGGCTCTCGCAGGAATTCGTCCACTTTGCCGGCCGCGGTGGCATGGATATTGAGGGCGCTGGCTGGGCGGTCCTGGAGCAGCTGCTCGGCGCCGGATTGGTCAAGACTCGCGGCGACTTCTACCGGCTCACGGTTGAAGATCTTGCGGGTCTGGACCGGTTCGGCCGCAAGAGCGCCGAGAACCTGAAGGCTTCGATTGAAAAGTCGCGCCGGCGGCCACTGGCGCGAGTCCTGAACTCCCTCGGCATTCCCCAGGTCGGCGAGTCCACGGCGATAGATCTGGCGGGTTGGATCGCTTCCCGCTGGCCGGCCGGGGAGGATGACGCCGGGGAGTGGTTTGGCTTGGTGGCCCGGTCCCTCCCGGGCATCACGGCAGATGAATTGCGGGAAGTGCCGGGGATTGGGCCTGTGGTAGCGGCGGCCATCGCCGGCTACTTCGCCTCGCCCGAAACCGCGGGCGTGCTGGCAGACCTGGTTGCCGCCGGAGTCGTCGGCGAGCCGCCCGCCAGAAGAGTGGCTCCGGGGAGCGGCTCCGGAGAGTGGCTCCGGGAGTGGCTCCGGGGCGGCGGCCCCGGCGGTCCGGGCCCAGGTGGCGGCCCAGGCGGCCCAGGCGCCGATGGCGGTCCGGGTCCAGGTGGCGGTCCGGGCCCAGGTGGCGGCCCAGGCGGCCCAGGCGCCGATGCACCCGGCCCGCTGGCCGGCAAGACCGTCGTGGTCACGGGCACTCTCTCCGGCTGGGACCGCACGGAGGCGGAGGAGGCGATTCGTGCTGCTGGCGGCAAGGCCGCAGGCTCCGTCTCGAAGAAGACCTCATACGTCGTCGCGGGCGAGAATGCCGGCTCCAAGCTGGCCAAGGCCACGGAGCTGGGAGTGCCGGTTCTCGATGAGGAGGGGTTCCGGAAGCTCCTCGCGGGGGAGGAAGGCTAGGGAGTGGCCCCGGGGAGCGGCCCCGGGAAGTGGCCCCGGGGAGCGGCCCCGGGAAGTCTCCCCGGGGAGTGGCCCCGGGGAGTGACGTAGCCCCTTCGCGCGCCTCCGGCGAGCCTTGTTGCCGAATGCAAGTACCAGTTGCGCGGCGCGCGGAATTTCGCCGCAAGATGCGGGCCAAACAGCCGTGATGCACCAGCAGTCAGCCGTTTGCGGCTATCTGCTCAGGCCGTGAGCCCTTTCCGATCGCCTCCACACCGTCAAGCCTTGCGGCGCGCAACTACCAGTTGCATTCCGATAGAACTTGGTTCCAAGGGCCAGTCGCGGCCGGCGCCAGCACGGCGTCCTGTACGGCCGGCGCCAGCACGGCGCCGCGAGCACGGCGCCCTGTATGGGCCCGTCTACCGGCGCGGCATAGTGGCCCGTCACCCCATCGCGGAGTTGATTTGCCCCCAGATCCACGTTGGACGCCACGGGATGTCCGGGCCGAGGAGATAGCGCGGCGCCCGCCACGTCTCCTGCCAGCCACGAGCTTGCAGTTCGCGCCAGGCCGCGGCGTGCTCGTCGGGGACGCCGGCCCGGACGTGGGCGCCGGTGGGAACGATGAAACGGTGCAGGTCCAGCAAGTAGAAGCCATCCTCGAAGCGGGGCGCGATGATAGACCCGTAGGATCGCTCTGCCGGCATCAGGTAGCCGCACACGGCGCTGTCACGCTCCAAGACCCAGTTGCCGCCTCCGCCCGGGGCCGGTGCCGCACCGGTGTCGTCAAGGCGGCCACTGGCAGCCAGGACACCCAAAGGTGCCGATCGATCCTCCGCCGTCGCCAATCGGTCGAGTGCGAAGACCGCCGGTAGGTCGGCCTCGGCGAGCCTTCGAATTCGGGCGCCCTCGGGCAAGGTTGGCGCCCCATCGAGATGGTCGGCCTGGAGCTGGTGGTAGTGCGTGGCAAGTCGGAAGCCCATCTGCTCGTACATCGGGCGGCCGGTGTCGGTCGATTCCAGCGACAGGGTTTGGCATCCGGCCGCGCGCAGGCGCCGGCGCAGTTCTTCGGTGATGGCTCGGCCGATGCCGCGCCGTCGCAACTCGGCGTCCACGACGATTCCGCCCAGCCAGCCGACCGGACCGTTCGCGGTCGCCAGTCCGGTGGCGATCAGCTCGCCCTTCAGGATGCCGGCGATTGGCTGGCAGGTTGGCGTGCGCAGGGCGAAGTCGAAGAATCTGGTCCGGTCGCGGAAGCCCTGGGCCGTAGCGAGCGCGACTGCCTTCTCGGCATCGGCGGCGGTGAGGTCCCGGATCAGCAGCTCGTCGACGCCGCCCATCACATCACCCGAACGAGAAACCCAGCACGCTCCAGATGAGCGTCGGCTCCCAGTCGATCGATTTTCCGCGAAGCATCCGAGGAGCTGCGAATGTCGGGCCCCAGTCGCGACTCTCGAGCAGCAACTGCCCGTCTTCGTTGCCCTTCGGTTTGGCGGCCCGCACCGTCCTGACCCTGCCGTTGCCCAGGTGGCGCAGCAGGTCCAGCAGACACGCGCCGTCTTCGGGATCGGGCGCAACCACGGCAGCGGAGTCGGGCAGAATCTGGATCAGGAACCCGAGGAGCTCCTTGTCCGACTCGAGCAGCCAGGCCCCGCCGACCAAGGAACCCAGCAGCCCGCGTCTGTCCTCGCCCGTCGCTCGCCGATCGAGTTCGCCGACTCGATCGATGTCGGTCGGCAGCATCGGACGCAGTGAAGTCCCTGCCGGTGGGATGGGTGCGGCGTCGAGCGGCAGCGACTCCAGGATCTGGTACCAGCCGTCGATTCGGAAGCCCATCTTCTCGTACAAGGGCTTGCCGTATTCAGACGCGATCAGCGCCTGAGTTGTACAGCCGGCCGCGTCCAGCCGTTCGCAAACGGCGTCCGTCATCGCCCGGCCGTAGCCGTGCCGCCGCAACGTCGAGTCCACGAAGATGGATCCGACCCAGCCGACCGGTCCGTTGATGGTGCCCATCCCGGTCGCCACGACCACGCCGTCGCGTTCGCCGACAAGAACCCTGCAGCTCGGGTTGGCCATGACCGTCTCGAGGAACGAGCGTCGCTCCTCCCAGCCGCCGGACTTGTAGAGGGTCACGGCCGCATCGATGTCGGCCGGGGCCATGTCGCGGATGTCCAGATCGGCCATGGACGTTCCTTTCGGTTGGGGTTTGGGGACCTACTCTACCCGGGGACGCGCCGGGCCGAGTCGGGGCCGAGCGGGGCCGAGCCGGGCCGAGCCGGGGCCGAGCCGGGCCCTTTCTCGACCCATGTGTGCATCGTTCATACTGCAGAACGCGGCTTCTTCGACGGACTCTTCCGTGCGCCGCCTCGCACGTAGCCCAGAACTGAGCCGGGCCGGAGCCGTCTTTGCGATGGCAGCTGCATTGGTGCTTGCCGTCGCGTCTTCCGGCGGCGGCGGGCCGGCGTCGCTCAAGCAAACCGGTTCCCCTCCTGGCGCCGGACCAACTGCCCAAGCTTCAACTCCGGCCCGGACGACGCCAACAGCCAGTCCGACAGCGTTCGTGGTGTGGTCCCCGCCGGCCGTTACGGCCACGCCGGGCACAAGCCCCTCCGTCGGCGGTTCTGCAACAATCCACTGGACGCTGGCTCTGTTCGACAAGGCTGGCGTGCGCCACCAGAACCCGGATGCCACGGCCTGCACCGCGGCGTCGGTCCAGACGAGCCTCAACCTCATCGCGATCCGCGGCGAGGACACGCAGTGGTCGGTGACGACAACCTACGAGATGCAGGAGTCCATCCTCGACTACGAGCGGTCCAACATGACCATGCCGACGGCGTTCGTCGGCTCAGATCCGCACGGGACGCGCAACGCCCTGAACTACTTCGGCTGGGGTTCCATGCAGGCCGGTGTTTACGCCGATGCGGCGTAAACGACGTTTAACGCCGCCGCGAAAGCAGTGGTGTCGTCCGTCGCCAAAACCCACAAGCCGGCCATCGTATTCGCGTGGATGGGTGGCCACGCCCAGGTTGTCACCGGCTACCAGGCCCATGGCCAGAACCCGGCGGCAGCGACGACTTCAGCGTGATCGGCGTGTACCTGACGGATCCTTTCGTTGGAACAGCATCGCTGGTCTACGACGGCGCGAGCCATAGGTCAACGCCGTCGACGCAGACACATGGGTAACCCTGGCGAATTGGAAGGCCGGTCCGGACGCGGTTCAGTTCTCGCGGTACTGGCAGGTCGACTCTACGCTGACGGACCCCATCGATGGCCGTGTCGGTCGGCGGGAGTGGTACAACAAATGGGTCGCGGTCCTGGCGACGTGCTGACCCTTGGCCCGCGGCCGGCGGCGGCCTTGGTCCGCCGGCAAGTCTCTTGCCGTATGATCGGCCGATGGCAATCGGTGACGCGTTTGACGCCTCGGTCGCGTACTACGACGACTGGATCCGGATAGCCCTGCCCGGGTACGAGGAGCTCTTTGGAACCGCGGTCGGCTTGATCCCGTTCGAGTCGGCCGAGGCCTTTGACGTCCTGGATCTCGGCGCCGGAACCGGCCTGTTCTCCAAGCACGTGTTCGACGCCTTTCCGAACGCGAGGTTCACCCTGGTCGACCTTGCCGCGAAGTTGCTCGATGTCGCAGGTGTCAGATTCGCCGATCGGGCCGGCCAGTTCAGCTATGTGACCGCGGACTACCGTGCCGTCGAAGCGCCGCCTCAATACGATGTCGTCGTCTCCAGCCTCTCGATCCACCACCTCACCGACGCGGAGAAAGCCGACCTATTCCGGCGCGTATATGGGCTGCTGCGACCGGGCGGCGTCTTCCTGAACATCGATCAGATACGTGCAGAGTCGCCCCGAATGGAGGCTCTGTATCGCTCGCGCTGGCTGGAGCATGTTCGCCGCCTGGGAGCGACCGAACAGCAAATCGCCGACAGTCTGGACCGCCGCGACACATACGACCGCGACGCGTTTCTTGGAGATCAACTCCGGTGGCTTCGCGAGGCCGGTTTCAAGACCGCGGACTGCATCTACAAGAACTGGTTCGTCGGGGTCTTCTTCGCCGAGCGGAGCGGTCATAGCTAACCGCGTCACCCCGTCGAGCCCCGAGGTTCGCTCCGGTTGGGTTCCGTCCGGTATCATCCCGGCATGGCCGCACTAACCCGTGCCGACGTTGAGCACGTAGCCCATCTCGCGCGCCTCGGCATGACCGAGGACGAGTTGGCGCGCCTGGAAACCCAGTTGAACCACATCCTGGATCAGTACGCGGTGCTGCAAACCCTGGACACGGAGCACATTCCGCCCACGGCGCAGACGATCGAAGTGGCCAACATCCTGCGCGAGGACGTGGTCCGGCCGTCGCTCACCGCGGACGAAGCCCTCTCCAACGCCCCGGAACGGAGCGATACCGGCCACTTCGTGGTGCCGGCGATTCTCGGCGGTGACGGCGGAGGGGGCGCGTAGTGGCGGACCTCACGCGACTCCACGCTCATGAGATGGCCGCGCTCCTGCGGAGTGGTGGCGTTTCTTCGCGCCAGTTGACCGAAGCGCATCTTTCCGTTGCCGAGCGCCAGAACCGGGCCCTCAACGCCTGGCTCGTTATCTATCGCGCGGATGCTCTGGCCCAGGCCGATGCTGCGGACAAGCGCATCGCCGAGGCGCGCGCCGCCGGCGCCACCGCGCTCGCGCAACTCCACCCGCTCTGCGGCGTCCCGATCGGGCTTAAGGATCTCGTCTCCGTCAAGGGCGGCCAGGCCACTGCCGGATCCAAGATCCTCAAGGGCTACATCGCCCCGTTCGATTCCACGGTCACCGCGCGCCTTCGTGAGGCCGGCGCCGTCTTCATCGGCAAGACGAACATGGACGAGTTCGCGATGGGCTCCTCCACGGAGCATTCCGCCTACGGCCCCACCGCTAACCCATGGGATCTGACGCGCGTCCCCGGCGGCAGCTCCGGCGGCTCTGCGGCGGCGGTTGCGGCCTTCCATGCGGCCGTCAGCATTGGTACGGACACCGGCGGCAGCATCCGACAGCCCGCATCGCTGTGCGGCATCGTTGGTCTGAAGCCCACGTACGGCCGCGTCAGCCGCTACGGCATCGTGGCCTTCGCCAGCAGCCTGGACCAGATCGGGCCGTTTGCCCGCGACTCCCGCGACGCGGCGATGCTGCTCCACGCCGTCTCCGGCCGCGATGACCAGGACGCCACCTCGGCGCCCGAGCCGGTTCCGGCGGATCTCCTCAACTTGCCGACGAGCGACGACGAAGCCGCCGCGTACCTCAAAGGCCGCCGCATTGCCCTGCCACGCGAATACTTCGTCGAGGGCATGGAGCCCGGCGTCGCCGCTCGCGTCCGCGAGGCCGTTGCTGCGATGGAGCAGGCCGGCGCTCACGTCGAGGAAGTTAGCCTGCCGCACACGGAATACGGCTTGGCCACGTACTACATCATCGCCCCGGCGGAATGCTCTTCCAACCTGGCCCGCTTCGACGGTGTTAAGTACGGCCTCAACGACCGCAGCTCCGGCGAATTCATCGCGGATTACCTGCGCACTCGCGGCGCCGGCTTCGGGCCGGAAGTCAAGCGCCGCATCATGCTCGGTACCTACGCGCTGTCGGCCGGCTACTACGACGCCTACTACCTCAAGGCCCAGAAGGTCCGGACGCTCATCAAGTCGGACTTCGACGCCGTCTGGGCTGCCGGCTTCGATGCCATCTGCGCTCCAACCAGCCCAACGACTGCCTTCCCATTCGGCGCCAAGATGGACGATCCGGTGTCGATGTATCTCGCGGACGCGTGCACACTTCCGGTGAACATGGCCGGCCTGCCTGGGATGTCGATCCCGGCCGGGCTCTCCGACGGCCTCCCGGTCGGCCTCCAGATAATTGGGGCGCCGTGGAGCGAGCTTTCGATGCTCCGTCTGGCTCGTGGGTACGAAGGGATCACGGCCAGAGCAACCTGGCGGGACCTGGATCCCGCCGAACTGACGCTGACCGACGATCCCAACACGCCCAGCCCGATCGAGCGGAAGGAGCGCCTCAAGAGCGCACCCGTCGCGGGCTCCGGCGCACAAGCCTGAGGAACATCCAATGACGACGCCCACCCAGTCCAACCGACTCACCACAGACCCTTCCCTCCTCAACTCGGAGTCCGAGCCCGAACGCCCGCCGCTCTCGACTCGCGTCCTGGCGCGCCGAGTGGACGAGGTTCCGCGCTCCGGCATCCGCCGCTTCTTCGATATCACGGCCACCATGACGGACGTCATCAGCCTCGGAGTGGGGGAGCCGGACTTTGACACACCGCAGCAGGTGATCGAGGCCGGTATCCACAGCCTTGAGTCGCGCCGGACCCACTACACCAGCAACTACGGCACGATCGAGCTGCGGCGGGCTCTGGCCCACCACCTCGAGCGGCTATACGGCGTGAAGTACGACCCCACCGAAGAGATCCTGATCACGGTCGGCGCGTCCGAGGCGCTGGACATGGCGATCCGCGCCACTCTCGATCCGGGCGACGAAGTCATCCTCCACGAGCCGTCCTACGTTTCGTACCGGCCCGCGGTCATCTTTGCGGGTGGCGTCCCGGTCGGCGTGGACACGTCGCTGAAGGACAACTTCTCGCTGGATCCGGCCAAGGTCGAGGCGGCGATCACGCCCAAGACCAAGGCCATCCTGCTTAACTACCCCTGCAACCCCACAGGCGCGGTCCTGGAGCCCGAAGTCCAGGACGAGATCGCGCGAATCGCCGTCCGCCACGACCTGCTGGTCTACAGCGACGAGATCTACGACCGCCTCGTCTACGGCGGCTACCAGATGCGGACCATGTCGTCGCTGCCGGGCATGCGCCGCCGAACCATCCTGATGGGCGGCTTCTCCAAGGCCTACGCCATGACCGGCTGGCGCATCGGCTATGTCTGCGCGCCGTCGGAGATCCTCGAGGGCATCCTCAAGGTCCACCAGTACATGATCATGTCCGCGGCCACCGTGGCCCAGGATGCGGCGCTCGAGGCGCTCAAGACCGGCGAGCCGGACGTGGCCCGAATGCTCGGCCACTACGACCGCCGCCGCCGCCTCATCGTGGACGGCATGAACGAGATCGGTTTGACGTGTTTTGAGCCGCGCGGCGCGTTCTACGCCTTCCCGCAGATCACTTCCACGGGCCTGACGAGCGACCAGTTCGCCGAGCGGCTGATCCGCGAGGAATCCGTGGCCGTTGTCCCGGGCAACGCCTTTGGGGCGGCCGGTGAGGGTCACGTTCGCTGTTGTTACGCCACGAGCGAGGCGGAGATCAAGGAAGCGCTGGTCCGCATCGGGCGGTTTGTGGCGCGGCGGATGGCCAGTGTCTGATTTTTGGTCGTTCGTGATCGTGGGTTGCCTGGCGGCGGTCAGCGGCCTCGTGATCTCGGTCGCCCTTCGACGCCGGAAGGCGGGGCGCCCATGACTGCGCCTTCGCCGGTTCAGACGCGCTACGAGGCGGTCATCGGCATAGAGATCCACTGCCAGCTCAAGACCGTGAGCAAGATGTTCTGCGGCTGCTCCACTCAGATTGAGGGAGCGGCCCCGAACAGCCACTGCTGCCCGGTCTGCCTGGGCCTGCCCGGCACACTGCCCACGATCAACAAGCGGGCGGTCGAGTGGGTGATTGCGACCGGCTTCGCCATCGACGGCGAGGTTGCCACGACGACGCGCTGGGATCGCAAGAACTACTTCTACCCGGACATCCCCAAGGGTTATCAGATCAGCCAGTACCAGTTGCCGCTGGTGGCCAACGGCAAGCTCACGTTCGACACGAGCCAGGGTCCGTTTACGGTTCGCATCCGGCGGGCTCACCTCGAGGAGGACACCGGGCGGTTGATCCACGAAGACCAGAAGCCGAGCCCGGGCTCGGCCCGCGGCCAAAAGGTCAGTCTCGCCCGCAGGAGCCTCATCGATTTCGACCGCTCCGGCATGCCGCTCATGGAGATCGTCACCGAGCCCGATATCCGCACGGGCGAGCAGGCTCGTCGCTACGCCGAGGAGCTGCGCCTGCTTATGCGGACGATCGGCGCATCGGACGCGGAGATGGAAAATGGCCAGATGCGCGTGGAGGCCAATGTCTCCATTCGGCCGATTGGCCGCGAGGCATTTGGTACGCGCGTGGAAGTCAAGAACATGAACTCGATGAAGGCCGTTGAGCGGGCGATCGCCTTCGAGATCGAGCGCCAGGCCGTCGTGATCGACGGTGGCGGCAAGATCACGATGGAGACGCGCGGCTGGGACGACGGCAGCCAGTCCACGTATCACATGCGCCCCAAGGAAGAAGAGAACGACTACCGCTATTTCCCCGAGCCGGATCTGCCGCCGCTCCTGACCACCCCGGAATGGCTGGCCGAGATCAAGGCGCGGCTGCCGGAGTTGCCGGCGTCTCGGCGGGTTCGGTATCAGGGTGAGTTCGGGCTGTCCGAGTACGACACCGCGGTGCTGGTCAACGAGCCCGCTGCGACGGCCCTCTTCGAGGGAGCGCTGGCGGCCGGGGCAGGGGTTCCCGCCAAGCTCCTCGCCAACTGGGTGACAGGGGAATACATGCGCCTGGTCAAGGGCTCGGGCGTTGCTGCGGATCGCGTCGTTCCCTCGGAGCTCGCCGCCCTGGTCAAGCTCGTCGCCGACGGCGCCATTTCGGGGACCAAC
>DASVKT010000076.1:0-8269 GCA_036385235.1 Candidatus Limnocylindrales bacterium
GGCTCGAACCCGCAACAAGCAGATTAAGAGTCTGCTGCTCTACCATTGAGCTACCGGCCCACGGCGGATTGTAGCGAAGATCGATCAACCGCGCGTCGCGCCTACGCCGATCCACTGTCCCGCCCCCGAACGAGGCGCCCCTCCGTAGAACGGATTAGTCCGAAGTAGGACCGTAATCGGGTCCCGACGATACCCGTCCAGAGGCTACGATAGTGGCCTGCGCCGGAGGCTCCGACAGGAGGTCGGAAGCCCGTCGCGACCCGTCGGAAGTGTGGCTCCGAGCTTGGCATTCGAGGACACCCAGCTGCTCGACCAGCTGGAAGCAGGCATAGTGATCATCGACCAGGCGGGCCTCGTCGTCCGCTGGAATGATCACGCCTCCCGCATCCTCCGGATTACCGCCCCTGAAGCCTTGGGCCATCCCTGGAGGGAACTCGTCAGAGTCGTCGGGGGCGACAGCTTCGCGGCCGGGGACGTCCGCTCGGCGGCGGCCAAGCCGGGCGGCTGGCAGGGCACCCTCCAACTCGAAACATCCAACGCCACGGCTTGGGTGCGGGCTCAAGTGCAGGCGCTCCGCCTCTCGGGAGACGGCGAGCCGACCGGCCTGATGGCAATCCTCTGGCCGGCTCCCGGGCCGTCCGCCTCGAAGGCAGCCGCGGACAACGAGGCCGGACAGTCGGCCAACCATGTCGCGAGCGCGCTGGAGAATGCCCGACTCCTGGAGCGGCTGGAGCACGGCCTGGATCAAGAGCGACGCCTCACCGGGCAGCTCGAAACCCTTATCGGCTTGACCCAATTGCCCCAGGGCGACATCTCTGAGGCGACAATCGCCGAGGTTCTCCTGGAGCGCATCGCTGCGGCCCTGGAAGCGGACTTCGGCTGCGTGCTGAGCGAGTCGGACGACCGGCTCACCGTTGTCACGTCCCGCAATCTGCCGACAGAGATGCGGCAGAAATTCGAAGCGCGACCCGCCAGCTCGTTCCACATGTGGCGGAGGCTCCAGTCGTCCGACGACGGCGGCGCCTTCTACGAGAGGCTCAGAGATGCGATCCGGGAGGAGCCGGAGCTCGCCGAAGTTGTGGCGCATGGCGTCACTGCCCATGCGATCTTCCCGATCCGCGCCGGTGACAAGCTGGTCGGCGCCTTCTTGTGCTACTTCTCGGGGCCCATGGACGAAAACTCGCTGATCGACGACCGCAACATGGAGGCCGTCGGGCGGATCATCTCGATCGCCTACGCCAACGTCCGGATGAACGAGGGCCTGGCCGAGGCGGCCGAGCACGAACGCCGCTTGCGGGCAGAGCTCCAGGCGATTCAGGAGCTGACGCTTCTGGGCGCTTCCACGGACGACATCGGTCGCCTGGCCGAGGAAACTATCCAGCAGGTAGTTTTGACCACTGGGGCCACCGGCGGCGGATACATCCTCATCGATCCGGCCTCGGCTCGGCTGGATCCGATCGCCTGGGTTGGGCTTCCCAGCCCCAGTTGGCCAGACGACGCTGAAACACCGCAGATCCCGGCCGACTGGCCGCCTTTTGGACAGTTCCAGGCTAACGACGGGACATGGCTCTCTCAGACCGCGGGCGGAGCCGACCGCAGCAAGGTTCGTCACGCCCAGGCCGTCCTGCCGCTTCGCGTCGATGGCCACCTCGCCGGTGTGCTTCATCTCGAGTGGTCCGAGTCTCCACGCAGCGAGCAGTACGACATCCACTTCCTGGAGCCGATCGCCCGAATCTGCAGCACCTCACTCGCCAACTTCCGACTCCGCTCCGAGCTGCTGCATCGGGCCGCCTCGCAGCGAGCGCTCGGCCACAGACTGGACACCCTGGACGAGCTGACCCGCATCGGCGAGGAGGCCAGCTCGTTCGAGGAACTGGCGCACCGGACGGTCAGCCTGGTTCGGGAAGCACTCGGGGCCAGCGGCGTCTGCTACCTGCTGATCGAACCAGGGCATCATTTCGAGACCCACGCCGTCGCCGGCGAGACGGGCGCCTTCCGCTTGTGGCTCAAGGGCGTCCCGGCAAAGGACGCTCCGGGCGGCAGCATCCTGTTGTCCGGAGGCGGCAGCGTCCTGGGCGATTTCTCCGCCAGCCAGGTCAACGAGCGCGTCCTGCCGCTGGCCCGCGCAACGGGCTTCCGGTCCTTCGGCGCCATCCCGATCCGAACCGGTGAGGAACTGGCCGGGGCCCTTCTCTGCTTCTTCGAGCAGCCGTCCGCGATGCTGCCTCTCGATGAGGCTGCTCTCGACTCGGTCGCCCGGATCGCAGGCATCGCCCTCGCCAACTACCGCCTCCGCGAACGGCTGGTCTCGTCGGAAGAGCGATACCGAACCTTGTTCGAGGAGTCGCCGGACGCCTTCCTCGTCTCCGCCCTGGACGGAACCGTCCTGGACGCCAACGAAGCGGCAGTGCGCCTGTATCGAGTCAACCGGGGCGAGGTTCTGGGCCGCTACTTCGGCCAACTCATCTCCGCCGACGAGCGGGAGATGGCGCGGCGCCGCCAGATCGTGTGGGCTCAGGGCCGCGGCACTTTCCACGACCGCGGCCGGCGTCCGGACGGCTCGGAATTCCCCGTGGACATCGAGATCCGCGTCGTGGAACTGGGCGGCCAGCGTCGTTTCCTCCATCTCGTCCGCGACCTCTCGGACCAGGAGCGGTTGCAGAGAGAGCTCCTCCAGGCCCAGAAGATGGAGGCGCTCGGCCAACTCGTCTCCGGCGTGGCCCATGAACTGAACAACCCACTGGCGGCGATCATCGCCTTCAGCCAACTGATGCGCAGCGACGAGCGGCTTCCGGACGACATGAAACACGACGCCGGCCTGCTGGTCCAGGAGGCCGACAGGACCCGGCGCATCGTCCAAAACCTGCTGGACTTCGCCAGGGCGCGGCCACCGGAGCGGCGCCCGACTAACATCACTGTTCTAGTAAACAGCGTCCTGGAGTTGCAGTCGTACGCCCTGAATACCAACCAGATCGTGGTCAAGGTAGAGATCCCGGCCACGTTGCCGGAGGTAGACCTGGACCGGGCCCAGTTCCAGCAGGTTCTTCTGAACCTGACCATCAACGCCATCCAGGCCATCCGCAGCCGCGACCGCAAGACACCCGCGCATCTGTGGATCGGAGCCGGGCTGGTGAAGGGCCGGGCGGCGGCGGGCACCTCCAGGTCGGAGCGGGTCTTCGACGACCAGGCCCGAGTCCGGATCACGATCCGCGACGACGGTCCCGGGGTTCCGGAATCCGCCCGCGCACGGCTCTTCGACCCATTCTTCACTACCAAGCAGCCGGGCGAAGGCACGGGCCTGGGGTTGTCTGTCTCCTTCGGAATCGTGGCTGCTCACGGTGGCCACCTCTGGTACGAACCCGGGCCCGGCGGCGTCGGCAGCAGCTTCGTGCTGGAGTTGCCTGTGACCGCACGGATCGACGACCGCGATGATGTCGTGATGCCGGACGGCTCCAGAACCCGTCAGCCGGCGGACGGCCAATCCACGACGAAGGAGGCGGGCTCGGGCCAGACGACGCGCCGGCTCACGACTCAACCCGCAGCCGAAGCAGGCGCGACTCCGGCGGCCGCGAGTTCGGCAGCAACTCACGCTGAAGCACCGGCGGCGCCAAGCTCGGCAACGGCAGCTCGCCCGCCCACCCCGGCCGTCCCGCCCACCAAGGCCGTCCCGCCCACCCCGGCTTCCACCGCTCCGGCGGACGAATCGGCGGCGGGAACTCCTGCGCTCATTCCGGCGGCGCACCGACCACTGGTTCTGGCCCTGGACGACGAGCCATCCATCCGAGCGTTTCTCCGAAAGGCACTCGCTGCGGCCGGGATGGACTGCCTGCCCTTCCAGGACGGTGTGCAAGCCCTGGATTCTCTGCGCGAGACTAACTTCGACGTAATGTTGATCGATCACCGCATGGCAGGCATGAGTGGAACGGAGTTCTACGAGGCCGCCGTAGCCTTCCGGCCGGAACTGGCCAAACGCGCAATCTTCATGAGCGGCGACGTGCTCAATCCGGACCTGCGCGGGTTTGCGACCCAGCGTGGGATACGCCTACTGGCCAAGCCGTTCGACATCGACGCCGTCATTCGAGTCGTACGCGAGACAGTCTCTGCGGCAGACGAGACAGTCTTTGCGGCAGACAAAGTGGATGCTGCGACCGAGCCGACAACGCCACCGCCCCCCAAGCCCAACAGGGCAAAGCCGCCGAAGAAACGACGACCCCACGTCCTCGTCCTGGATGACGAGCCATCGATCAGGGCTTTCCTCCGCAAGGCGCTCGACGCCGCGGGCATGGATTGCACTCCAACGCAGGACGGTGCCTCCGCGCTGGACGCCCTGCGGGACATCCCGTTCGACTGCGTGCTCGTGGACCACCGTATGGCCGGAATGAGCGGCACCGAGTTCTACGAGGCCGCCATCGTCTTCCGGCCAGAACTGGCCGAGCGGGCGATCTTCATGAGCGGCGACGTGCAGAGTCCGGACCTGCGCGAATTCGCGACCCCGCGCAGGATCCGTCTGCTGGCCAAGCCATTCGACATCAATACAGTGATCCAGCTGGTTCGCGATACCATCGCGGCGGGGGATGCGAAGGCAGCGGCCAGGCCGGCCTCACCGACGCCCCCGGCACTGGACGTGCGGGAGAAGCCGGCGGCCGAGGCCGGGCCGGCATCGCCACCCCTCGCCAAACGCACCCGGGCAAAGCCGGCAACGAAACGGCGCCCCCACGTCCTCGTCCTGGATGACGAGCAATCGATCAGGACCTTCCTCCGCCGGACGCTTGACGCCGCCGGCATGGATTGCACTCCCACGCAGGACGGAGCATCCGCGCTGGACGCCCTTCGTGACATCCCGTTCGACTGCATGCTGGTGGACCACCGCATGGCCGGCATGAGCATCACTGAGTTCTACCAGGCCGCCATCGCGTTCCGCCCGGAACTCGCCAAACGGACGATCTTCACGAGCGGCGACGCGCTGAGTCCGGGCCTGAATGAGTTCGCCACCATGCATGGCATCCACCTCCTGGCCAAGCCATTCGACAGCGCCGGCGTGATTCGAATGGTTCGCGAAACCATGGCGGCTGGGTGATGAAATCGAGCCCGCCGATACTCGCGTGATGCCGGCCTGGTAGCAGCCTCGCTCTACTCCATAGCGGGAGCGCCGCCCGCGGTCCCAACCATAAGCTCCAGGAGACTGTCCGCGGCGGCATAGGGATCCAGCTCGTGCGCGGCCACGGAGCGGAGCAGCGCCGCGGCGATCGGCGCAGCCTCAAAGGACCTCGCCCGCTCGTGAAGCCTGTCCGACAGCACGGCCCAGATCTGAGCCTCGGCGCGAGCCAGGCGTGTGGCTTCCCCGCGATTGCCCTCGGCGGCGACGCGGTGACGGTCCAGCGCGGCAAGGAGTTCCGGCACCCCGTCGCCGGTTGCGGCGATCGTCACCAGAACATCGGGATGCTTGGGGACGGGCCGCCCGGGCCGCGCCTCGCGCGGAGTATCCGCCAGCATGGCGTGGAGTTGGCCTGCGGTTCTGTGGGCACCGGGCCGATCGCCCTTGTTCACGACGATGATGTCGGCCACTTCCAGCAGCCCGGCCTTGATGGCCTGAATCTCGTCGCCCATCTCCGGAGCCTCGACCACAACGGTCGTGTCCGCGGTGGCGGCAACTTCCACTTCGCTCTGGCCGGTGCCGACCGTCTCGATCAGAACCACGTCGAAGCCGGCCGCATCGAAGACCGCGGCTGCGGCAGAAGTCGCGGAGGACAAGCCGCCCGAGTGCCCGCGCGAGGCCATGGACCTGATGAACACGTCGTCGTCCGCGGCGTAGGACTGCATCCGGACGCGGTCGCCGAGGACGGCACCGCCGGTGATGGGGCTGGACGGATCCACGGCCACGACCGCCACGGGGCGTCCGGCTTTGCGCAACTCCGCGATCAGCGCGGCCACGAGCGTGCTCTTGCCCGCGCCCGGAGGTCCGGTGATGCCGATCAGTTGGGCCCGGCCCGCCAGCGGATACAGGCGCCTGAGGGCCGCTTCCGCGATTGACGTTCGGTTCTCAACCGCGGTCAGGATTCGGGACAGGGCCCGCCTGTCCCCCGCCAGCGCGGCATCGCAGAGCTCGCCTGCAGTCGGCGTGTGCGTTTCGCCCACGGACGTCGTGGTTATGCCTGCGGCCGGGCGTTGGCGCGCAGGAAGTCCGCCACATCCGCGATTGTGGTGCCGGGGCCGAAGACGGCAGCAACGCCTGCTTCCTTGAGGGCGGGAACATCGTCGTCCGGGATGATGCCGCCAGCCGTGACCAGCACATCGTCCATACCGC
Source organism: Candidatus Limnocylindrales bacterium (assembly GCA_036385235.1). Classification (GTDB taxonomy): domain Bacteria; phylum Chloroflexota; class Limnocylindria; order Limnocylindrales; family CSP1-4; genus Fen-1039. Next base: position 6,305 of record DASVKT010000076.1, read on the forward strand.
GTTCCTTGAGCAGGGCGCAGATTCGGGGCACGAGCGTCATATGCGCACCGGACAGGATGGAAAGGCCGACAACGTCGACATCCTCCTGGAGAGCGGCCGTAACGATCATCTCCGGGGTCTGGCGCAGCCCGGTGTAGACAACTTCGAAGCCTTCGTCGCGCAGACCGCGAGCGAGCACCTTGGCTCCGCGATCGTGCCCATCGAGACCCGGTTTGGCGATGAGAACCTTGAGCGGTCGATCAGTCATGCACGGATGATAACTGGCGGCCGCCCAACGATCGCGGTGGAGAGGCAGGGGCGCCCCGCAGGTCGGGTCCTACATGCCCCAGCGGCCGGTCGATTCTTCTTCTACACGATGGCGGGCGTCTGCGTTCAGCCCCACTTCGGCGATTCGGCGTCCGCCTCAGCCTCGCCTTCGATGTGGACGCGATCGGACTTTGGTCCGTGGCAGATGCCGCAGAGTTTGGACTTGCCACCCGGAATGGGAGGGGGATTGAACGAGCTACCGACGCCACGCGGCACCAAAGGCGGTGAGAATGGCATCAGGTCCATGTCGACAAAGACGTGCGGCTGGTGCTTGTCGATATCCACGTTCCGGCCCTCCAACTATGCCCTCGGGATCGCGCGATCCAGATGGGCCATGAACTCGTCGCGAGTTTCCTTGGTTGTGCGGAAAGTGCCCAGGACGCTGCTCGTGACCATCGTCGCGCCGCCTTTCTGGACTCCGCGCATCGCCAAACAAAGATGCTCTGCTTCTATGACCACGCCGACACCATAAGGGTTCAGTCTTGACTGCAAACAATCCGCAATCTGCTGCGTCATTCGCTCCTGGACTTGAAGACGGCGCGCATACATCTCCACAATCCGCGGAATCTTGGACAAGCCGATTACCCGGCCGCGCGGCAGATACCCAACCGCCGCCACTCCGAAGAACGGCAGCATGTGGTGCTCGCACAGCGAGTAGAACGGGATGCCTTTGATGACGACCATCTCGCTGTAACCGACATCGAAGACGGCGCCGTTGATCAGGCGATCGATGTCCACCTGATAGCCGACCGTCAGCTCCAGCCACATCTTGTGCATCCGCTCGGGCGTGCGCAGCAGCCCTTCACGATCCGGGTCCTCTCCGATCTCCACGAGGATGTCCCGAACGGCCCGCTCGACCGGGTGGCCATGCGCCGCCGGCTCAGCCGCCACCGGCTTCTCGGCGGCCTGCACGCCGTCCAGGTCGTCGCCACGCTCGATCTCCTGGACCATCCGGCGGACGTGCGCCTCGATGTCGAGCTGGTCGCGGTCGAATGGTTCGTCGGTCGGCATCGGTGGCTCCTTCGGGGAAATCCTACGCCGTGCGCGGGCGCGCGACGCGGGCCGTAGCATAGGCCCATGGCCAAGCAGCGGAGAGGCAGTTCCAGGCGCCGCGTCGGAGCAGCCGTCCCCACGAGTTTCGAGGAGTTGGTCGGCCGCGCGATCGACACGATCCCGGCGCCATTTTCGCGAGCCCTGGACGACGTGGCGGTGGTCATAGAGGACAAGCCATCGCGTGAGCAGCGCCTCGAAGCGGGGCTCCGACCGGACGAGGGACTCTACGGACTCTACGAAGGCGTGCCCCGGACCGAATACGGCGCCGACTGGGGCTTCCTGCCGAGCAAGATCACGCTTTTTCGAGTGGCTCTGGTTGAGGACTTCCCCGATCCCGTCGAGCTGGAGCGCGAAGTCTGGATCACCCTCGTCCACGAGCTGGCCCACTTCATGGGCATCTCCGATGCGCGGCTGCACGAGATGGGGATGGACTGAGGGAGGGGCGCTGCCGAGCGCGGGCGTGGTGGCGGCGGCGTGGGCGGGTCGGGGCGGGCGTAGTGGCGCGGGCGCGGGCGGGTCGGCGGCGGCGTGGTGGCGCAGGCGTGGTGGCGGGGGCATGGGCGGGGCGGCGGCGGCGTGGTGGCGGCGGCGTGGTGGCGCGGGCGG
>DASVKT010000077.1:0-6808 GCA_036385235.1 Candidatus Limnocylindrales bacterium
CCGGCACCAATCGGGAACCACTGGGCCTGGGAGGGCCTGTCGTTGAGTCGTACGGGCCCGCCTGAAAGCGAACCGCTCTGGGGCGATCTGCCGGTCGATGATTCGGGCGGCAAGAAGCCCGGCCGCGTAGATCCGCCCGACTGGGCTTTGCCGGCCTGGGACGCGATCGACGATTCGTCCGTTGCGAGCCGGCCCGCCGCGCAACGCGTAGCGCCGCCGGATCCGTCGCCGCCCCTGGCGCCTGCGGTTGCCGAATCCACGCTCCGCATCCTCGGCGTGAGTGAGGTCACGCGCGCCGTCCGCGACGCCGTCCGGGCAGACGCCGTCCTGCGCGACGTGTGGGTGGAGGGCGAAGTCGGGCGCGTGACAGTCTCATCGGCCGGCCACTGCTACTTCACGTTGAAGGACGAACGCAGCCAGTTGGCCTGCGTCTTCTTTCGCGACGCCCGCGTGGCCTCGCCGTTCGAGGCGCGGACCGGCCTGCGCGTGGTGGTTCACGGACGAGTGGATCTCTTCGAAGCCCAGGGTGTCTACCAGCTCTATGTGACGGCGATCCAACCCGCCGGTTTCGGGGACCTGGCGCTCAAGTTCGAGGCCCTCAAGGCTCGGCTGTCGGCGGAGGGGTTGTTTGACTCGGCCCGTAAGCGCCAGCTGCCGTTCCGGCCGCGCGTGATCGGTGTGGCCACGAGCGCTACCGGCGCGGTCTGGCACGACATCTGCCATGTGGTGGCACGCCGCTGGCCGCTGGCGCGACTCGTGCTGTCGCCTTGTCAGGTTCAGGGCGAGGGTTCTGCCGCGAGTGTCGTTGCCGCGCTGGACCGGCTGGCCCGCTGGGGTGAACAGTGCCGAGCGGAAGGCCGACCGGACGATGCGCCCGCGGTCGTGATCCTGGCTCGCGGTGGCGGCTCGCTGGAAGACCTGTGGTCGTTCAACGACGAGCGCGTAGTCCGGGCCGTGGTGACTCATCCGGTTCCGGTCGTCTGCGGCGTGGGCCATGAAGTTGACGTGACGCTGGCGGACTTCGCCGCCGACGTTCGGGCGCCAACGCCGTCCGCCGCCGCGGAACTCGTGGTGCCGGATCGGGCCGACGTCTCCGCCGGCGTGGCCGAGCTGGCCCGGCGGGCCCGAGTCAGAGTCTCCGGCAATATCGCCTCGGCCCGGGGAGAGCTTGCAGCCGAAGGCCGCGCTCTCGACAGATTGAACCCGGCTGCTCAACTGGCCCAGGCGCGGGAACGCGCCGGCTACCTGCTGGATCGGGCGACGCGTTGTCTGCGGGACGAAGTCAAACAGCGGCGTACCAGGGCGGTAGGGCTCTCCGTGCGACTGGCTCCGGCAGTCGATGCAAGGTTGGCGATGGCGCGCATGGCGCTGGAACGAAATGCCGGAGCTTTGGCGGCCCTGGGTCCGCAGGCGACCTTGGACCGCGGCTATGCCATCGTCCGCCGCAGCGGGGACGGCGTGGTGGTTCGCAATCCGGCGGATGCCCCGGCTGGTGAGCTGCTAGCGATCAAGGTTGCGCAGGGCGAGCTGGAGGCCCGAGTCGAAGCCGGGAAGCCGGAGGCCTCTTCGTGAGCGAGTTCGTGGCGCCGGTCGGAATCTTCGTGGTGGTGGCTGTTGCAGCGTTCGCTGCATCGATTCGGCTTGGTATGCTCCTCGGCGTGAGATTGGACAGGGCCATTGAAGTCAGGGCATTGGCCGCCGGTGGCGAATCTGAACCGGAGGAATCGGCGCCGGCCGATGTGAGTGACGGCAAGGAGGATCGTGGTGAGTGAGATTGCCGGCGCGGAGCCCGCGGTCGATGTTTCCAGGTTGACGTTCGACGAAGCGCTTCTCGAGCTTCAGCGAACGGTCTCGGAATTGGAGCAGGGCGGTCTGCCGTTGGAGCGGTCCATTGCTCTTTATGAGCGCGGCGTGGCCGTACACGAACACTGCGCGCTGCTGTTGGGCCAGGCGGAGCTCCGCGTCCAGAAGCTGCTCGATCGCTCGTCCGGAGCCATCGAGGCGGCCGAGGTCCGATCCTCGGACGCTGCCGATCAGGAGTAGGGGACCGGCGCTGCGCTCTGTGACACCGGCCGCACTCGCCCGACCGTAACTTCCCAAGAGCGGTAGACTGCCCGGCAGCAACAAAATGGGTATGGAACTGCTCGCATAAACGACCACTCGAACAGCAGTGCGCGGACAGGGGATCCGCCGAGGAGCATGTGAAGTTGGCATTTCTGCCCACGCTGCAAGGACCGAGCGACCTGCGCGGACTGACCGAAGAGCAGCTCCAGGCGCTGGCGGCCGAGATTCGCGAATGCATCATTTCCACGGTCGCCAAGACCGGCGGCCATCTTGGTTCGTCCCTTGGCGTAGTGGAGCTGACACTCGCCCTGCATCGAGTCCTGGAATCCCCTCGCGACCGGATCGTCTGGGACACCGGCCATCAGGCCTATGCCCACAAGCTGCTCACCGGGCGGTATTCCAAGTTCGGGACACTGAGGCAGTTGGGCGGCATCGGTGGTTTCCCGCGCCGGATCGAGTCGGAGCATGACGTCTTCGATGGCGGGCATGCCGGCACCGGCCTCTCGATTGCCCAGGGCCTGGCCACGGCCCGGGATTTGCGTCACTCGATGGAGCGCATTGCAGTCGTCGTAGGCGACGCGGCGTTGATCAGCGGCCTCTCCCTCGAGGCGCTCAACGACATCGGCCATCGCCAGACTCAGCTACTGATCGTTCTCAACGACAACGCCATGTCGATCAGCCCCACGGTCGGCGCCTTCAGCCAGTATTTCTCAACCCTAAAGCTCTCGACTGCCTGGCAGCAGAGCAAGACCGCGTACGACAAGGTCGTCGAGTCACTGCCTGTCGTTGGCCGGCCGGCTCTCAAACTGTCGCGCCGAATCCGGCGCATGGTCGTGAGCTTCGCGCAGCCGGGCCAGCTCTTCGAGGACCTCGGCATCACATACCTGGGCGTTATTCCGGGCCACAACCGGCGCGGTCTTGAGCACATCTTCCGAGCCGCCCTGGACGTACCGGGTCCGGTGATCGTGCACGTCCGGACCCGCAAGGGCCGCGGCTATCGCCCCGCGGAACGTGATCAGATCGGATTTCACGGCGCCGCCCTGCCGCCGATGCCGGATCTTGCGACGGCCCCAACGCCTACGGACGCGCACGCCCAGGCCCTCACCGGACTGGCCCTGGCGCGAGTCGATAACGCCCTGCCTCAGCCCGGCCATTCGGACGACGCGCCGATGGAGCCGGCCGATGCCACGGGCGGCGGCGACGGGGCCGGCGGATCGGCAGATATGGGCACGCCTTCGAACGATGCCCGAGTCGCAGCCGCCAAACGGCCGCCCAACTACACATATCACTTCTCTCGTGAACTGATCGAGTTGGCCCACCAGGATCGCCGGATCGTCGCCATTACGGCGGGTATGCCTACGGGCACCGGTCTGCATACGTTCCAGGCCGAGTTCCCGGACAGGTTCATCGACGTAGGCATCGCCGAGCAGCACGCCGTCGCGATGGCTGCCGGCATGGCCCTCGCCGGCGAGCGGCCGGTGGTGGCCCTGTATTCCACGTTCCTGCAGCGAGCCTTCGATCAGGAAGTCCACGACGTTTGCCAGAACGACCTGCCCGTCGTGATCGCCGTGGATCGCGCCGGTCTCGTCGGCGAGGACGGAACGAGCCATCAGGGCATGTTCACGCTGCCGACTCAGTTGCAACTCCCCACGATGGTTGTGGCCAGTCCCAAGGATGAGCAGGAGCTGCGGTCCATGGTGAAGACCGCCTTCGCCCAGGATCATCCGTTTGCGCTGCACTATCCCCGCGACCCGGGATTCGGTGTCCCGGAGGAGGAGCCGAAAGTTCTCAAGGTCGGCGTGGGCGAGGTTCTCCGCGAGGGCAAGCAGGTCCTGATCATCGGATTCGGCCCGATTGTGGACCGCGGCCGCCAGGCCGCCGATATTCTCGAGGCCGAAGGCTGGTCCGTAGCGCTGATGAATGCCCGCTTCGCCAAGCCGCTGGACCGCCAGCTCATTCTTGATCAGGCCCGCGGCAAGGCGCTCGTAGTCACTCTGGAAGAGAGCGTCGTAACGGGTGGCTTTGGCGCGGGAGTCCTCGATGTGATCGAGGGAGCTCGCATGGTGGATCCCGCCTATCGCGAAGTTTCCGTTCGCGTTGTCGGCATTCCGGCCGAAACATTCGTGGAGCACGGCTCCGTAGACCAGCTTCGGGAGCTTCTCAAGCTGGACGCCGCCGGTATCGCCGGTCAGATCCGCGAGACATTGGGCCGGTTGCGAGCCGTTCCGTCGGGCGCCCCGTCGAGCACCCCGTCCGGCGCCAGGCCGGCAGCGAAGGCCGCTACGACCCGTTCACATTCCCGGTAATCCGGCATCTGTGCAGCTCGGGATACGTTCCGGTGCAGCACAAGATGATCCGGGTGTGCCACGATTGAAGCCATGAGCCCAGCCGCAGACAAACCAACCCGCCAACGCCTCGACCAACTCCTAGTTGAGCGCGGCCTCACCGAGTCTCGAACTCGGGCTCAGGCCCTCATCCTGGGCGGTCATGTGCGTGTCGGCGAAGGTGCCGCGGCCCGTACGGACCGCAAGTCCGGCGATCTCGTGGAAACGACCATCGCTCTCGAGGTGGAGGCTCCGCCGCCATTCGTTTCACGCGGTGGCCTGAAACTCCGAGCCGCGCTGGATGCCTTCGGAGTTGAGCCTGTGGGTTTGACGTGCCTGGACGTGGGTTCCTCCACGGGCGGGTTCACGGACCTGCTGCTTCAGCGTGACGCCGTCAAGGTCTACTCGATTGACGTGGGGCGAGGCCAACTGGCGGAAGCTCTTCGGCACGATCCGCGGGTCATCTCAATGGAACGGACAAATGCCCGAGCTCTTGGCCCCGGCGTGCTGCCGGAGACCGTGGATCTGGCTGTGATGGACGTCTCGTTCATCTCACTGGATCGGGTTCTGCAGCCTGTGGCCTTGTGCTTTGGTCCGGCCGGCGGCCTGATCGTTGCCCTGGTCAAACCGCAGTTCGAGGCCGGCAAGGGCCAGGTTCGCGACGGCGTCGTTCGCGATCCTCAGATCCACAAGCAGTGCCTGGAGACGGTCGCCAAGTTCGGATTGGCTATCGGCTTGAAGCTACGGAATGCCGTGGCTTCGCCGCTCACCGGGCCGGCCGGAAACCGCGAATTCTTCCTGGAGCTGGAAGTTCCGGCCGGGTATGCACCGGTTGATGCCGGCCCGGTCGAGTTGCCGGAGGAGTGGGTGAGCAAGTTCGCGGAGCTCGCCGGGGCATGAAGCTCGACCGCATCGGCTTCGCCTACAACCCAACGAAAGAGGCGGCGCTCGAGCTGCGCGAACGAGCCGAGGGCTGGTGCGAGATGCGGGGCATCTCCCACTGGGCGGCGCCGGCAGGGGAGCTTGCGGCGCTGGTAGCCGAGCTTCCGGAAACCGGTGCGCTGGTCGTGCTCGGCGGCGACGGCACTTTCTTGCGGGCGGCCCGAGCCGTGGCCGAAGTCGATGTTCCGCTCCTCGGTGTGAACCTGGGCAAGGTGGGTTTCCTGTCCAAGGTTGAATCGCCGGAGCTGGAGACTGTGCTCGGGCAGCTGATCGAGGGTGATTTCCAGATCGAGAACCGGATGGCCCTGCGCGCGACGATCCATCCGGCCGGCCGAACGGAACCGGGCGAGACGTTCTTCGCCCTAAACGAGATTGCGGTCGCGCGCGGGTCGCTGGCGCGGGTCTGCCGGCTGGAAGTGGAGATCGGTCCGTCGCACCTCGCGACGTTCACGGCTGACGGCCTCGTCGTGTCCAGTCCGACCGGGTCCACCGGATACTCATTCTCCGCGGGTGGCCCGATCGTGGATCCGAGTAGCCGCAACATGGTCGTAACTCCGATTGCCGGCTACCTGACCGCGATCCGCACGGTGGTGGTGAGCCCGAGGCACACGGTGCGAGTCCGGGTTCTGGACGCGTTTGACGTGCTCATGAGCGTGGACGGACGCGAGGACCGGCGACTGGCGATAGGCGATGTCGTCTCCGTGTGCGAGATGGACCGGCCGATTCGGCTCATCGAACCGCGCGGTGCGGTGCCGTTTTGGGATCTGCTGCGTCAGAAGTCGGAGCTGCTGCCGTCATGACGGACACTGCCGAACTGGAGCCGGGCGTGCCGGCCGCTGCTGATCAGGCCGCGCCCGGTCAGGCCGCGCCCGCGCTGGAGTCCGTCTCCACTGCGGCCCCGATGGCGGCCGGACGACTGGCGGAGCTGAGCGTCCGCGACCTGGCCCTCATCGAGAAGCTGCGCATCTCCTTTGAGCCGGGCCTCAACGTGCTGACGGGCGAAACCGGCGCCGGCAAGAGCCTCCTGATCGATGCCCTCGGTCTCGCTTCCGGGGCGCGAGCGGATACTTCGCTCGTGCGGCACGGCTCGGAGAACGCGCGCGTGGAAGCGCTCTTCGAACGGCTGCCGGAGCCGCTCATCTGTGTGCGCGAGGTCTCTGTCGCGGGCCGGTCCACGGCGCGGATAGACGATGAAGCAGTTACGGCCTCGCGTCTGACGGATGTCGCCGGGCGGCTCGTGGAGATCCACGGCCAGCACGATCAGCAGCGGCTTCTGGACGAGCGCTGGCAACGGGAGCTGCTGGATGCCTTCGGCCGCCTCGAGATCGAGCGGGCCTCGATGGCTGCCGCCGTTGATGCCTGGCGGGCCAACCAGGCGATCCTCGCCGAGCTAGCGCTGGATCCGCGGGAATTGGCGCGGCGACTGGAACTGCAGGAGCATCAGGCCGGCGAGATTGAAGGTGCGCGCCTGCGCGTCG